>JBOFIZ010000116.1:0-2580 GCA_051650425.1 Bacteroidales bacterium | reverse complement strand
ACAATAAATTAGGATATCATCCCAAAATTCTTTATTTATTAAGTTGTAATTGTAATTTTTTTAGTAACTATGCACCGAAATTTGATACTTAAGCCTATAGTGCAGATATGAAAAAAATTTTGGTAATTGGAGCTACCGGACAAATCGGATCTGAGCTCACGACCGAGCTTCGCGCTCGTTATGGTAACAACAATGTAGTAGCAGGGTATATTCCCTCAGCACCTCTGACAGAGGCATTAGCTGAAAGCGGTCCATCGGCCATTGCTGATGTGACAGACGCAAAACAAATTGCAGAGATCGTCGATAAACATCAAATCGACACAGTTTACAACTTAGCGGCATTATTGTCTGCAGTAGGTGAAAAAAAACCACTTTTAGCTTGGCACATCCAGATTGATGGAGTATTGAATCTTCTTGAAATTGCAAAAGAGAAGAATTGTGCTGTATTTACACCAAGTTCAATCGGTGCATTCGGAAACAACTCACCGAAAGACAACACACCTCAGGACACAATTCAAAGACCTCAGACAATCTACGGAATCAGTAAAGTTACAACAGAATTACTAAGCGATTACTATTTCCATAAATATGGCGTAGACACTCGTTCGGTACGTTTCCCTGGCTTGATTTCGTATGTTACACCTCCGGGCGGCGGAACAACAGATTACGCTGTTGACATTTACTATTCTGCTGTTAAAGGCGAAAAATTTGTTTGTCCTTTACAAGCTGGAACTTTCATGGATATGATGTATATGCCTGATGCTTTGAATGCTTGTGTACAACTTATGGAAGCTGATCCTTCAAAACTTATTCACCGCAATTCATTTAACATTGCTGCAATGAGCTTTGACCCTGAAATGATCGCAGCTGAAGTAAAAAAACTTGTTCCTGATTTCCAAATGGAATATCAAATTGACGAATTACGTCAAAAAATAGCGAACTCCTGGCCTAATTCATTAGACGATACTTGTGCAAGAGAAGAATGGGGATGGAAACCTCAATACAACTTAGCTTCTATGAGCCAGGACATGATCGAAAAATTAAAAATTAAATTCGGAATCAAATAATTAACCTGTTATGTACGGTAAAATGAAAAATCATCTGGCTGAAGAACTTCAAAACATTGAAGCAGCTGGTTTATACAAACGTGAACGCATTATTACGTCTCCACAAAAAGCAAATATCACAGTTGAAGGCCGTGAAGGTAAAGTATTAAACTTTTGCGCTAACAACTATTTAGGACTATCTGACCACCCTCGTTTAATCGAAGCTGCAAAAAAAGCAATGGACGAAAGAGGTTACGGTATGTCTTCTGTTCGCTTTATCTGTGGAACTCAAGATATACACAAAGAGTTAGAAAAAGCTATTTCTAACTATTTCCATACAGAGGATACAATCCTTTATGCCGCATGTTTCGATGCAAACGGTGGCGTATTCGAGCCGTTATTAACAGAAGAAGATGCTATCATTTCTGACTCATTAAATCATGCATCAATCATTGACGGCGTTCGTCTGTGTAAAGCGAAACGTTATCGCTACGCAAATGCAGATATGGCTGATCTTGAAAGATGTTTGCAAGAAGCACAAGCTCAAAGATTCCGCATTGTCGTTACGGATGGAGTTTTCTCTATGGACGGTAATGTAGCTCCAATGGATCAGATCTGTGCTTTAGCTGAAAAATACGAGGCTTTAGTTATGGTGGACGAATGTCACTCTGCAGGTGTTGTTGGCAAAACAGGCCGCGGCGTAAGCGAACAATTCGATTGCTACGGCAAAATAGATATCTATACAGGTACTTTAGGCAAAGCTTTCGGTGGTGCAATCGGTGGTTTCACTACAGGTCGCAAAGAGATCATCGATCTTCTTCGTCAACGCTCTCGTCCATACTTGTTCTCAAACTCAATACCTCCTGCTGTAGTAGGTGCTTCTTTAGAAGTATTCGAAATGCTTGCAGAAAGCAATGAGTTACATGATCAGCTAGTAGAGAATGTTCAATATTTCCGTTCAAAAATGATCGAAGCCGGATTTGACATCAAACCTACTCAATCTGCAATTTGTGCGGTTATGCTTTACGATGCTAAATTATCTCAGGATTTTGCAGCAAAAATGATTGAAGAAGGTATTTATGTAACCGGATTCTATTATCCGGTTGTTCCGAAAGATCAGGCTCGTATTCGTGTTCAGCTTTCTGCCGGACACAACCGCGAAGACTTAGATCAGGCTATTGCAGCTTTCATCAAAGTTGGTAAAGAGCTTAAAGTGATTAAATAATCACCTTACTGCAAATCTTCAGATTGTAAATTATACCTGAAAAGGCTGTTTCCGTTGGAAACAGCCTTTTCCTTTTTTTCTTTTCAAACAACAAAATCACGAAAGCTCTACCCCTTGATTCCTGATTTATTAATCAGATACTGCTTATCTGTCAAAACAAAACTGACTATTACGCATCCCCTATCTGTCATAATTCCACCAAATAACTTATTTTGCTTTCTTTTTGCATTTTCCTAATCGCTCAGAATCCAATATTCTGATTGAGATAAGCCAGCGATCGAAATAAGACAAGGAAACACATTTATGTAA
>JBOFIZ010000115.1:0-1267 GCA_051650425.1 Bacteroidales bacterium | reverse complement strand
TTAAAGGATTTTCATGTTATGCATGAAGGCAAAGGTTCTTTCCTTTATACACCAAGCGGGAATGAGCATAAAATGGAATTGAAATATAGAGATAAGTCATATATGTTTGATTTTCCTGATATGGAAGATTCGGGATATACCATGCAGGTCGATAATCTGCAGTCTGTGGATAGTTTATACGTAAGATTACAGCGTACAGGCAACTTGTCAAACGAACAACTGGGGTTGATCGTATTGAATAAAGGAAAACTTAAACAGATCGCACTTATTGCACCCGGTAATGAGCAATCCGCACAATTAAGTCTGGATAAATCGAACTTGGAATCGGGTACAGCCTGGGTCGTGCTTTTTAATCAGAATGCAGAGATCATTGCAGATCGTTTGATCTTTGTCGATAAACCCGATCAGAATCTTCAATTCTCTGTTTTTAGGAATAACGGTTTGTTACAACCTTTTGCACCGGTTGATTTAGGTGTGAGTTTGAAGGATGCGAATGACAAGCCTGTACAGACAACTTTTTCACTGGCTGTCCGTGATGCCGAACAATTAATTGACCGTCCAAACACTTTACAAACAGACTTATTGCTAATGTCTGAAGTGCGGGGTTTTGTACGCAATCCAAATTATTACTTTGATGAACGTAACCCGGACCGTCTCGAGGCACTGGATCTTCTTCTTATGGTTCAAGGCTGGAATCGTTATTATCCCTGGAAAATGATGACAGATGTAGCTTTAGATACGATTCGTTATATGCCGGAAGTTGGAATTGAAACGACAGGTAAGGTTGTCTCAATGGTCAAACAGGTTCCTAAACCGAATGTTGATGTCTCGTTTTTATTGCATGTGGAGAATGATTCAACGAAACGAAATCAAATGTATTCGTCTAAGACCGATGCGACAGGGCGGTTTTCATTGGCAGTGCATGGATATGGAAGAATGCCTTTCTTGTTAAATGTGAGGGAGAACGGAAAGAAAAAAAATTACCGGATTGTGTTAGATCGTCTTTTCTCTCCGGATCCGGTACCTTATGAACTGACTGATCTTCAATATGTGATAAAAACTCCTGTCAAAGAAGATGAACTGTTGACAGTACAAAATGACCCACTCGAAGAGAATCTTGATTCAATCTTTTCTTCTTATGAAGATTCGCTTAAACACAGAGGGATTGATGAGAAAATGCACAGATTAAAGCAGGTGGATGTTAAAGCTAAAAAACGAGAAAGAGAAAGCGATGTATATCGTACCAGATCGACTTCCGTGGCTTATT
>JBOFIZ010000114.1:0-1713 GCA_051650425.1 Bacteroidales bacterium | reverse complement strand
TTTTCTTCTTATGAAGATTCGCTTAAACACAGAGGGATTGATGAGAAAATGCACAGATTAAAGCAGGTGGATGTTAAAGCTAAAAAACGAGAAAGAGAAAGCGATGTATATCGTACCAGATCGACTTCCGTGGCTTATTATGATATGGTTGCTGAAATTGATAAACTCATAGATCAGGGAGAATATTCAGGTGATAACTTAGGTGAAATACTTCGGAATATAAATCCGAAATTTGCGTATTTTCCGAATAATATGATGGCTATTCAGATGAAAGATCATAATAAAAAGAAAGATAAAAGTCTTAACCAGGATTTTAATGGATCGGAGGGAGCAGATAAGAATGTAAAAGACTCAGAAGCAGAATCCGATGATAATAACAGCTATGAAATCTATACACCGACTGAGACAATTCTCTATAAAAACAAACCTGTTCTTTTCGTCATAAATAATGAAGCAATACTGAATGAGGTAATTCGGCAGGAATATTACCGAATGCTCAGAGTTCATGCTATTAAGTCTATTTATGTGAATGAAACAAGCTGGGCAAAATATAAATATTGTGGCAAATCCGATGTTTCCGATGTTTCTGATGCAGATATTGATGAGATATATGGCTGTGTGGTTTTTATCGATTTATACCCAAGAGATAAAATCCCGGCCAAAGCGGGTAAGGGTACACGTAAAACCTGGATTGAAGGTTATCAGCATCCGTCAGCATTTTATCATCCGGATTATTCAACATTGCCCCTTACGGAAGACTATCGTCGTACTTTATACTGGGATCCGATGCTGACTACCGATGAATCGGGAAAAGCAAATGTCCGTTTCTATAACAATAGTCAGTGTAAGCAGATTGAAGTGCATGCAGAGGCTGTAATGCAGGATGGACGGGTAGGAAGTTATAAAGAATAAATTAAAATATCAGCTTTTACGACAGAGATATAACTTATCTGTTGTAAAAGCTGATTCATATACAATCCGGTTGTATAAAAAAATTAGATTAATGGTGACTGCATTGGTGGTCGTGTCCTTCGTGGTGAGCATTGCAGCCTGCACCTGAATCATTGATTTTACCTGCAATAAAATCGCTGATGACTTGTTTTACCTCTCCTTTGCAACCTCTGAATACTTTAATGTCATGTGCGGAAAGTTTATTAAGTGCTCCTTGTCCCATATTACCGGCAAGCATAACTGTTATACCCATTTCCTGCAAAACACTTGCAATATTGCTTTTGCATCCGCAGCCTTGCGGAGCTTGTAAGCTTTCTTCGTTGATGATCTGATTATTATCATCAATGGATACAATGGTATAATACTCACAGTGACCAAAGTGGTCATCTACTACGTTTGCACGAGTAGGAATGGCAATTTTCATCATAACTTCTTCTTTATTGGTTAAAAATAATCGCAGATCCGAATAGGATCGGAGCGTATTTACGGACGTCTCATTATGCGGATCATGTAATAGTTTTATTTCGGATGAATGACAGGAAGGGCAGTGAGATGCGGGTTGCATTGAACTATTCGCATGTTTACACGAACAGCAACGATACCAGTAGGTGTCAGACTCAAAGTCTCCGCCACCGATTATCAGGGTTTTACCCTCTATTAATGCCGTTGCTACTATTTTACGGGCATGTTCATAAATCCGTGTGAATGTAGGCCGTGATATCCCCATTTGCCCCGAAGCTTCCGCTTGGGTCAGACCTTCAT
>JBOFIZ010000113.1:0-1895 GCA_051650425.1 Bacteroidales bacterium | reverse complement strand
AAAGTTGTAAACGCGTGATGTCAATAATTATAGTCCGAGTACGGTGCATATAATTGCCTGACGGGCATATACTCCATTTAAAGCTTGTTCGAAGTAATAAGCTTTCGGACTGTCGTCAACATCCATATCGATTTCGTTGACACGAGGAAGCGGATGAAGGACGCGCAAGTTGTCTTTGCTGTTATCAAGCATTGCTTTGTGGAGCGTGTACACATTTTTTACTTTTTCGTATTCCATCAGGTCGGTAAAACGTTCGCGCTGTACACGAGTCATGTAAAGAATGTCGGATTGATTAATGACATCTTCGGTAAAATCGGTGTATTCGTTAAAAGGAATATTGTTTTCGCGACAAAAAGTTTTATACTCTTCGGGCATTCGTAATTCATCGGGAGCGATAAAGTTGAAAGTAGGCTTGAAATGAGACATAGCCATCAAAAGGGAGTGAACTGTACGACCGTATTTGAGGTCACCGACCATGGTAATAGTTAGGTTTTCGAGTGTACCTTGTGTTTTATAAATAGAATATAAATCCAACAGGGTTTGTGAGGGATGCTGGTTGGCACCGTCTCCGGCGTTAACAACAGGAACATCAGCCACTTCGGCAGCATAGCGTGCAGCTCCTTCGAGGTGATGACGCATGATAACCAGATCGGCATAATTACTGACCATTTTGATGGTGTCTTTAAGTGTTTCCCCTTTAGATGTACTGGTTGATGAAGCATCAGAGAATCCGATAATTCGTCCGCCCAGTCGGTTTACGGCTGTTTCAAAACTTAATCGAGTTCGTGTAGATGGCTCGAAAAACAAGGTTGCAACTACTTTTCCTTCCAATAAACGTTGGTTCGGATTTTCTTCAAATTTTTTTGCTTTCTCCAGAAGAGCAAGAATTTCTTCTTTAGAGAAATCTGTGATTGACACTAAATCTCGTTTACTCATAGTTGTGTTTTATCTATTCGATACAAAAATAGTGTGAATAGATATAAGAAAAAAGTGAAAAGAGAAAAAAGAGATATCTTTTTATCTTTTCACTTTGATGTGTTGAAAATCAAAATTCGTTGCGGATAAACAGCGGAATCCGTTCGTGCTCGATTTGATTTTTAAGTTGCTGATTACGGACCAGATCAGTGTCGATAAGGTTGATTTCATAAAGGATATCGAGCAATTCGAGTTCGGTACGTATTGTGTCTATTTCTCCCTGCGATTCGTAGCTGTGAGAAATTGCTAAATCGATGGGGGTATCTATGTAAAAATCGCCCTGAGCTCTTTTTCCATATATATATACTTCCTGTATGTCAGAATGCTTTTCAAAAACGCTTCGTATCATCTGTATGCATTCAACACTTATACCGACAAATCGGGCGATTGATCCTAAATTAAGCGTTGATTCCATTATTCTTATTTTATAGTTCGGTTTAAATTAATATCTATTGTAACAAACCAACGGCCCGAAAGTTGTGTAAGCTTTATCAGCAGGAGCTTTTGCATTTCAATTATATAGAAATCAGGAGTTTTGTGTTTAATTAAAAAATAATTAATTTATAAAAATCTAATTGTGGTATTAAAAATAATATATATTTGTCCTCCAGAATAAAATAATAATATCTAATAACGTGAGTATAGTAATCAAGAACTTAAATAAAATATACCCGGACGGACATCATGCTTTGAAGAACGTTAATTTACATATTCCTTCCGGTATGTTTGGATTGTTAGGCCCTAATGGCGCCGGGAAATCTACCTTTATGCGGATTCTGGTTGCACAGATGGAAGCGACTTCAGGTGAAATAGAAATGTATGGGTATGATATGTTGAAAGATCGCAAAGCTGTACGCAGTATTCTTGGTTATCTACCCCAGGATTTTCGCTTTTTTGCGCAATATAAGACGTGGGAGTTT
>JBOFIZ010000112.1:0-2916 GCA_051650425.1 Bacteroidales bacterium | reverse complement strand
TACTTTTAAAATTATAATTTCTCGGTCGAGTGATAAATGGCTTGCAAATGTATCTATTTTTCTATTAATGACAAAAGAAAAAAGAGCAAAAGAAGCTAAATTGCTCTCTTTTGCTCTTTTATACTATTTATTAACCTCTTCCGTGACAGTTTTTATATTTCAATCCACTACCACAAGGACAAAGATCATTTCGACCTACTTTATGCTCTGCACGAACCGGCTCATTTCTTCTCGGCTCGTCATGCATATCCGATCCAGCATGCTCTGTTTTATACTTACTCATATCCTGTTGTTTCTCCGGAGCAGCTTCTTTTACTTCCTGAGGCTCACGTACCGGGATATGCCCGCGCATTAATACAGAAGTTGTCTTACGATTCATTGAATCAACCATTTTGCGGAACAAACCGTATGATTCGTGTTTGTAAATCAATAACGGATCTTTTTGTTCGTAGCTAGCATTCTGTACAGACTGACGTAAATCATCCATTTCTCTTAAGTGCTCTTTCCATGATTCATCCAACATATGAAGAAGGATAGATTTCTGGAATGCTTTCACCACCGATTTAGAATGTGATTCAGCAGCTTCTTTCAAGTTACAGGAAACATTGTACATACGTTTATCATCCGTTACAGGAATCAAAATATTTTCGTACATCTCACCCTGATTCTCATACACTTGTTGAATTACCGGATCAGCTACATCAGACATACGTTCTGTACGACGTTTGAATGCTTTCATCACAAGGTCGAACATTTCATCGATAAGCGTATCAAGTTTTTTAGACTTCATTTCCTCTACTGTAAATGGAGTTTCTACAGCAAATACACGGAACATTTCCATCTTCAAACCTTCGTAGTCTGCCAATTCAACATTCTCAGAAACGATTGTATCAACCGCATCATACATCATGTTTACAATATCCAAACCGATACGTTCACCCATTAATGCGTGACGACGTTTTGAGTAAATAACCGTACGCTGAGCATTCATAACGTCATCGTACTCTAGCAAACGTTTACGGATACCGAAGTTGTTTTCTTCAACTTTTCTTTGTGCACGCTCGATAGATTTAGAGATCATATTGTGTTCGATCATTTCTCCTTCTTCGAATCCTAAAGAGTCCATAACTTTCACGATTCTTTCAGAGCTGAACAAACGCATCAAATCATCCTCAAGCGATACATAGAAAACAGAAGATCCCGGATCACCCTGACGTCCTGCACGACCACGTAACTGACGGTCTACACGACGAGAGTCATGGCGCTCAGTACCGATAATGGCCAAACCTCCTGCTGCTTTTACTTCTGCAGTAAGTTTAATGTCGGTACCACGACCTGCCATATTCGTTGCAATCGTTACTGTACCCGGCTGACCTGCATTCTGAACGATTTCAGCTTCACGTTGGTGCAATTTCGCATTCAATACGTTATGTTTGATTTTGCGCATTGTCAACGCTTTACTCAATAACTCAGAGATTTCTACAGATGTTGTACCAACCAATACCGGTCTTCCTTCACCTACTAATTTTTCGATCTCTAAAATTACAGCATTATATTTTTCACGTTTTGTTTTATAAACGCGGTCATTTAAGTCTTTACGAGCGATCGGACGGTTAGTCGGGATCGTAACAACGTCTAACTTATAGATATCCCAGAACTCTCCTGCTTCTGTTTCAGCCGTACCGGTCATACCTGCAAGCTTATTGTACATACGGAAGTAGTTCTGAAGTGTAATCGTTGCGAAAGTTTGTGTTGCAGCCTCAACCGTTACACGTTCTTTTGCTTCAATCGCCTGGTGTAGTCCGTCTGAATAACGACGACCTTCCATAATACGACCTGTTTGCTCATCAACGATTTTCACTTTGTTATCCATTACGACATATTCGATATCTTTTTCGAACAATGCGTAAGCTTTCAATAATTGATTTACGGTATGTACACGCTCACTCTTAACCGAGTAGTTCTCCATAAGCTCGTCTTTCAAAGTCTGACGCTCTTCATCCGTAATATCTGTACGACCTTCCAATTCTGAAAGTAATGCTGAAATATCAGGAAGTACGAAGAATTTAGGGTCATCAGAGTTACCTGTAAGAATATCGATACCCTTATCTGTTAACTCGATACTGTTATGTTTCTCATCGATCACGAACAACAGATCATCTGTAATTTCGGGCATACGACGATTATTTTCAGCAATATAAGTTTCTTCCGTTTTAAGCATAGCTGCTTTCACACCTTGCTCACTCAGGAACTTAATCAATGGCTTATTTTTAGGGAAACCTTTGAACGAACGGAACAACAAGATTGCACCTTCTTCGCGTTCTTTTGCATCAGAAGAAGCCATTTTTTGTTTGGCTTCAGCCAATAGTTTTGTACAGAAAGCTTTTTGTTGTGCTACCAGTTTCTCTACACGAGGACAGAACATCTCAAACATTTGTTCTTCACCACGTGGTACCGGACCTGAGATAATCAACGGAGTACGGGCATCGTCAATTAAAACCGAGTCAACCTCATCCACAATCGCAAAGTTGTGTTTACGTTGTACAAGATCTGTCGGATTCATTGCCATATTATCACGAAGGTAGTCAAAACCAAATTCATTGTTTGTCCCAAATGTGATATCTGCCTCGTAAGCTTTACGACGTGCATCTGAGTTTGGCTGGTGTCTGTCGATACAATCCACGCTTAATCCATGGAACATATATAAAGGACCCATCCACTCCGAGTCACGTTTTGATAAGTAGTCATTCACCGTTACTACGTGAACACCTCTGCGAGTTAATGCATTAAGGAAAACCGGAAGCGTTGCTACCAACGTTTTACCTTCCCCTGTTGCCATCTCTGCAATTTTACCTTTATGAAGAACTACCCCTCCGAACAACTGGCAATCGTAGTGAACCATATCCCAACGGATTA
>JBOFIZ010000111.1:0-3900 GCA_051650425.1 Bacteroidales bacterium | reverse complement strand
ATACATTTGTACCGGGTAGGAATTTATTCTTTTTGAGTATTGCTGCTGTATTTGCTCGCGAGAAAGGGATTAATCATATTGTGACCGGTGTTTCACAAACTGACTTCAGTGGATATCCCGATTGCAGAGATGCTTTTATCAAGTCCCTGAATGTTACTCTGAATCTGGCAATGGATGAGCAATTTGTTCTGCATACGCCTCTCATGTGGATTGACAAAACCGAGACCTGGGCTTTAGCGGATGAGTTAGGTGTGCTGGATCTGATCCGCAATCAAACGCTGACTTGTTACAATGGTATTCAGGGAGATGGTTGTGGTGAGTGTCCTGCTTGTAAATTACGCAGAGAAGGATTACAAAACTATTTAAGCCAAAAATAAAAATATCCGTTATCAGTTCAACTGATAACGGATATTTTGTTTAATCATAAATCATCTTTTTAGAGACGCCTCCATCTACAACCAGATTGATACCATTGACAAAATCATTATCCTTATCACTTAAATAAAATGCAGCTTTTACGATATCCTGTGGTTTTCCAACGCGTCCGGATGGATGAAAGCTATGTTCTTTAGGAGATAGTTGATCGTATTTATCACAAACGATCCACCCCGGTGAAATAGTATTGACCGTTATATTCGTATTGGCAGTTGAAATTGCAAGTGATGATGTAAGTGAAACAATTCCTCCTTTTGAAGCTCCATATAGTTCCCAATCAGGTTCATTCTGAGCCCATCGGGTTGATGCAATGTTTATAATGCGGCCGTATTGTGATGTATCGTGAAGTTTGATAAAAGCTTTGCAACTGAAGAAAGCTGCCTTTAGATTCACACTCATCATCCGGTCATAGTCTTCAAAAGTAGTTTCACGTATATCTTTATTGAAATAGGCAATTGCGGCATTGTTTATAAGTATGTTAATAACGCCGGATTCTGTTTTTATTTCATTGAAAACCTCTTCTATGCTTTCAGGATAGCTTAGATCTATTTGCTTAAATACAATATTGGGAGATAGATTATTGTGCTGTTTAATATCGAGTGCGTATACCTGATATCCTTTTTGGCTATAAGCTTCAGCAAGTGCTAATCCTATTCCTCTGGTAGCACCTGTTATAATGATTGTATCTTTTTTGTTTTCCATAATTATTGAGGGTTGTTTATATATTCTACTTCCAAATATATATTAGAAATCTGTTTTATGTTCTGCTTTAGCACTTATTTGTAGTTTTAATGATATATCGTTGAAATATGTGACAAATAAATGTTTTTTTATTACAATATCTATATAGCTAAGTAACTGAAATGAGTGTGTTTATTCATAAAAAAGAAAGTGTTATGAAAAACTGTAAAGCGATCTTTGTCTTCGTAAATAAAACGAAAATATATGAGATTTTTAAGTATTCTAATCGTACTAATCAGCTTTATGATTAATAGTATATCTGTTAAAGCTGAAGGGAAAGAGGCCGGAACTATAACGGACAATGTGAAATGGGAGTTTTATGCCTCAGCAGAAAAAGCATCGTCTAAAGATTTGAATGAACAGTTTGATGCTGTTTATATCCAAAAAGAAGAGGTCGTACCCGGAGATCCGAATAAGCGAACAGTGATCCGAAAACCGGATATATATTATACGGTACGATCATTGGACAAATACTTAAAAAAAGCAACGAAAAAAGGGGAGTACTCTTTGGATGAATGTGAAAAACTAAGAACTCATCTGTTTCAGGTTGCATTAGCAGCTATTGATAGTGATACGGATTCGTTTGAATTAAATCTGCGTAAATACAAGAAAGATCAGCAAAGTCAGTTAATCCTTTTCCAGAGAGTTTCTCTGAAAAGTGTATATTAATAATTGCTCAATTAAATCGGGAATCAAAAAATTAATCACAATAGGCATTTAATTATTCTTCTATTACTTATTTCAATGAAAAAGTACTTATTCTTAATTATCGGGTTGTTCTCGGTACTGACTCTTACGTCCCAAAATATAAATATTAAAGGAGTCGTAAGTGATCAGACCGGATTTACAATGCCGGGAGTGACTGTACAGGTCAAAAATGAATCGACTACCGGGACAGTGAGTGATTTAGATGGACAATACCATCTTTCTGTTCCATCTAATAGTATATTAATCTTCTCTTATATAGGGTTTGCTCCTCAGGAACTGAAAGTCGGTGCGAAAGACGAAGTTCTTAATGTCATATTAAAGGAAGAAACGGAAGCGATTGACGAGATAGTCGTGACAGCTATCGGTATCAGACAGCAGAAGAAAAAACTGGGTTATACGACACAACAGGTGAATACAGAGGCTTTGGAGCAACCGGGAACAATCAATGTAGGTAATGCTCTGTCGGGACAAGTTGCCGGTTTAACGGTAAATAACCCGACAGGGATATTTCAAGCTCCCTCATTCACTCTTCGTGGGAAAACTCCATTAATGGTTATAGATGGTGTGCCAGTTGAAAGTGATCTGTTTGATGTATCGGCAGAGAATATTGCAAGTATCAATGTGCTTAAAGGTACAGCCGCCGCTGCTCTTTATGGAGCGAGAGGTAAGGACGGAGCAATTCTTATTTCAACAAAATCTGCTTTGGATAAAGGTATTAATGTATCAGTAGGATTGACAAGTATGGTGACAGCCGGCTTTACCGTATTCCCGGAAACTCAGAATCAATTTGGATCTGGCTCTAACGGAAAATATGAATTCTGGGATGGGGCTGACGGTGGTATCTCGGATGGAGATATGACCTGGGGTCCTCAATTCGGTCCGGGTGTAATGATCGCTCAATGGAATAGTCCGATTCGCGATAAAGAAACAGGAGAAGTTATTCCTTGGTATGGCGATGTTTCGGGAAGTCAGTATGACGACAGATCGCGATATGAAAGAGTTCCTATTGCTTGGGAATCTCATGATAATCTAAGAGATTTCTTAAGAACAGGATTAATAACGACAGCGACATTCTCTATTTCGAGCAAAACAGAAAAGTCGGGCTATTTCTTTACCGGAGATTTTTCGAATCAGGTAGGTCAGGTTCCGAATACCTCAGTAAATAACGGTGGTCTTAACTTTAACGGGAATTGGGAGTTAAGCTCTAATGTTCAGTTGAGTTCTTCATTAAGTTATAATAAAGTTTACTCTCCCAATTATCCCCGTTATGGTTACGGACCAAAAAATCATATGTATACAATTCTCCTGTGGATGGGGAATGATGTAAATGGAAAAGATCTTGCGAACCATTACTGGAGACCGGATTCAGAAGGTTATCGCCAGGCTAATTATAATTATGCATGGTATAATAACCCGTGGTTTGCAACGAATGAACTAACACAGATTCATGATCGTAATACAGTAAACGGACAAGCCCGTTTAAATTGGGATATTTTACCAGGATTAACCTTACAAGGTAGAGCAGCTGCTCGTCTTGAAGATACATTCGAAGATATGAAAAGTCCTAAATCTTATATGAATTACGGAGATTCGAGAAACGGCGATTATAAGATATGGAATCAATCAAAACTGGATGTGAACACGGATATATTAGCTACCTGGACTCAAGCTTTATCACGTAATTTCTCATATACTGTAAATGCAGGAGCATCCTTGTTTTATAGACAAAAAAGAAATGAGTTCCAGAGTACGGATGGACTGATCGTTCCCGGAATATTTAATATGGGTAATAGCTTGAATCCGGTCAGATCAACGAACGGGTTGAATGAAAAAGCGATCGAGTCTGTTTATGCTACGGTAAATATGGATCTGTTCGATGCTTTATATCTGACATTTACGGGAAGAAATGACTGGTCATCAACATTATCTTCTTCAAATAATTCATATTTCTATCCTTCCATAGCAGCTAGTACAATGCTTTCTCAGTTTATAAAATTACCTGCTGCAGTAGATTAT
>JBOFIZ010000110.1:0-1980 GCA_051650425.1 Bacteroidales bacterium | reverse complement strand
TCATCCAGTTTGTTCTTATCTACAGTTTTTATAAGAATTTTTTTAGCCTTAGCTTTTCCTATTATTTTATTTATAGACCCTTCTGTTTCGCCTTTTTTAATGTAGATATAATCAATCTCTCTATCATTTTTTAAGGCTTCCATTACGGCATTTCTTCCCTCTATTTGCATTTTTTCTCCTTTAAGCTTCCATAGCTTCTATTCTTGTTTTAGGTATCTCTGGTTTTTTACAGCTCATCTTGCCTTCTTTACATACTCCTTTGTAGCAGCTTGGGCCACAGTTTTTAAATAGTATTGGTGCTACTTTTTTGCACTCTGCAAGCATCTGATACGCAAGTTCTCTTATCTCCCACTGAGCTCTTTCGCAGCATCTGTGTTTGAAGAAATTGAATAAACTTCTAGCATTCATAGTTACTACTACTTTTGTCTCGCATGCATTTGGGAATACATATCTCGCATCCTCAATAGCTTCTTTTTCTGTTCTTCCCGCTTCCATAAGCTGCTTTACTAAAGCATTGTAGTCTTCCTGAGCTCTATCCATTGATTTTTCAAATAGTGCTTTTGCGTCTTTATTCTCTTCTATAGATTTAGGCATAATATATCCAAATTGCTCTAATTTTACATATCTTTGTGATTGCTGTGAATATGAAGCCACTCTATGTCTTACTAATTGATGAGAACAAGCTCTTGAGATGCCCTCTATTGCAAATGTAAAACTAGTATGCTCCACTGGACTCTCATGCCCTAAGCTTATAAGCATTCCTAGAAATCTTTCTACGTCTTGATCTGTTATCTTCTGTGACATCTCCTCAACACCTATTGGCGAATAGCAAAGCTTGGCTGCCATCGTAACTACTTTATCTGGTTCTGGTGTGTGTGCTATTAGTTTTACTCTTAAATTTTCCATTTATCTCTCCATATATTTAAAATAGTGTTAATTGGTTGTTCTCTGGAAGCCCTTGTAAACATCCATGATTAACCAGTATCTCTACTACTGATTTATTAGCTTTTGTACGATTTCTAAAATCTTCTAATGAAATAAATTCTCTATTGGCCTCTGCTTGTATATTTTTGGCTACAGTTTCTCCAAGTCCCTGTATTGCTACAAGTGGTGGCAGGAGTCTGCCGTTTTCAATTTTAAATTTAGTAGCATCTGATTTATAAATGTCCACCTTATCAATCTCTACGCCCCTCGAAAACATTTCATATGCGGATTCCAGCACTATTAAAAGCCCTTTTTCCTTTGTGGTTATATTGTTACCAAGTGACTCTAGTTCCTTTATCTTTTCAAGTACATATTCTTTGCCCTTACAGATTACATCTGCATCAAAATCATCTACTTTTGTACTGAAAAAAGTTGCATAAAAGGCTTCTTTATGATGAACCTTGTAATATGCCACTCTAAAAGACATCATTACATAGGCCGCTGCATGGGCTTTGGGGAACATATACTTTATCTTCTGACAAGATTCAATATACCACTGAGGCACATTTTGTTCCTTCATATCTGCAATATGCTCTTCAGTAAGCCCTTTACCTTTTCTAACATTCTCCATTATTTTAAATGAAGTTTTAGGCTTTAAGCCTTTTAAAATAAGGTAGTTCATTATGTCGTCTCTTGTTGATATAACTTCTTTTAGGGTCGTTACTTTATTTCTAACAAGCTCCTGGGCATTGTTAAGCCAAACATCCGTTCCATGTGAAAGCCCTGATATTCTAACAAGCTCTGCAAAGGTGCTTGGTCTTGTATCCATTAACATCTGTCTTACGAATTTCGTTCCAAACTCAGGTATTCCAAGTGAACCTGTTTCACATTTTATTGCACTAAGGTCACACCCTAACGCTTCTGGGCTTGTAAATATAGACATCGTTTCTGGGTCGTCCAGTTTTATGGTCGTCGCTATTACTCCCGTGAAATCTTCAAGCATCTTTATTATCGTAGGAACGTCGTGTCCCAGTATATCTAGTTTTAGGATTCTTC
>JBOFIZ010000109.1:0-8597 GCA_051650425.1 Bacteroidales bacterium | reverse complement strand
ATGTATGTTGAGAGTTCAGCATATTCGGATTGGTGAAATTAACGACGATATAATAGGATTCGGTTGCATTATCTTTTGTCAAATCATCTGCAAAACATAAAGTTGCAATATTACCTTCAGTTGTCGGATTACCATTGTTGTCCAAAGTTCCGCCGTCAAATGCATCTGAATATAATAATGTTCCATTTAGTTTGTCATAGACTTTAATAGTTCCTACTCCTACCATGTGTTCGCCATTTTTATCACACACATTAAAGAACATATCAAAACATGTTACTTCAATTCGGTTCAATTCGAATTTAGGCATACCAAAATCGGTTGCATTGTAATCTCTTGCACACAATACATAAAAAGGAACTGTCGGTTTGGTATATTTTGCAAGCGTGAACTTTTGTTTATCCATAAAATATCCATCAGGTACAAAAGGAGAAAAAGTCGACGGAGATTTTACGCCTGAGTAGATTACCGCTGAAGTTGATGCATTATAAACAGTAACTGCATTTACAGTATATTCTCCTGCTGGCAGTTCATAAGGATCTGTTTTTAATTTATCGCCAAATACTTTGACTTGTTCTGCTGTAATATTAACGACACCATTCGGACCTGTAAGTTTTATATCAACGCTCATTGGTACATTATCCGTATTACACAAAATAACACCGGGAACTGCTACAGGATCTGAAGGTAATGCTCCTTTCGTGTCTGAAGCAATCGTATTTGCGTCAAATTCAAATGTTACACTTGCAGTTTCGTCTGTTACAGAAGGCACATCATCTTTCGTACTACATGAGTAGAAAAAGAAAGTACCACATAAAAGAGTTAGTAAACTCCATATTATATTTTTTTTCATAACGGCTTGATTTTAAAATAAGGCTAATTCAGGAGCGGTATTGTACCGCTCCGAAAATATAATTATTAATTACTTAGCTGCAGGTTGGGAATAACCCGGGAATAGAACTTTAGGATTTGCGTTTGGATCGCAAAGAACGACATGGACAGCATTCATTGAAGTATCAAAATTACCCCATGTTTTAAATTTCAATAAGTCTTGAACTGAAATTTGTTGGATAAAGCTATATGCTGCATACGGTGCTTTAAAGACTACTTGTATTTGATAAGTTTCGGAAGCATCATTTTTATTTTCCATATTATCAGCAAAACAAATTGTCGCAATATTGCCATTACCGAACTCGTCTGTATAAAGAACTTTACCTCCATTATCTGGTAATTTATCCCATACATTGATAGTACCTTCGCCTACAAAGTGTTCGGAATATTGATCACACACATTAAAGAACAAATCAAAGCAGGTAACTTCAATTCTATTCAATTCGAATTTTGGCATACCAAATTCAGTTGCGGTATAATTTCTAGCACACAGAACATACAAAGAAACTGTAGGTTTTGTGTATTTCAATACTTCAAATGTTTGTTTTTCCATGAAGTACCCATTAGGAACAAACTTAGCAAATGGAGCTCCTTCTAATACACCAGAATAAATAATCTGACTAGGATTTGATGTATTATAAACGATAACAGACATCACAGTATAAGTGCCGGCTGGCAATTCATAAGGATCTGTTTTAAGTTTACCATTAAAATTAGAAACAGTTACCGGACCAATCGTTGTTAATGCCCCTGCTGAGTTTTTGACAACTATCTGCACACTCATAGGCACATTGTTCTCTAAGCATAAAGTTGTTGCAGGATTTGGAGTTTCGTTTCCTGTAACCGCTTTAGTTTCTGAAACTAAAGTATTAGCATCAAATTCGAATGTTACATAGGATTTTTCGTCATCGACTACGGGAACATCATCCTTACTACTGCAGGAATAGAACACGAAAGTTCCCATTAAGAGTATAAGCATACTCCATAAAAGATTCTTTTTCATAATACATTTTTTTTAATAGATGAAAGATTAAAATATTTGATAGATTTGGGTCAAATGATTTAATACAGATGTCATTACAAATAATACGAACTAAGATTTGGATGTAAGTATAAGCCTCGTATATTATTTAATAAACGAACATCAAATATCATTTTCACATGATTGAGAAAAAAGCCTATTATTTCTCATTAAATGGAAGGATCATTCTTAACTTTTTGATAGATGACCGTAATTCTAAACTTTAGAAAAGAATTACGTAAAACAATGTATAAGAGCTAACTCTTATTTTTTTTCAGATTAATAATCGTTTGATAGATGTAAGAATAATTTCCACTATAAAATAAATATTGAACTCTCTTTATATTTATTCAATGTTATAACATGAATCATTCTAATATGTTTGAGGAAAGTTGGGTTTTAACACTCTCCTCTTTTCTTTAAAAGAAAAAATGTGATACAAAATTCTTTTGAACTTTGTATCACATATATATGTCATTCTCTTTATCAATCAGCTTTATTTAAATCTGACGTTGTCACATAGCCCCCTCCACTAATGAATATTGCTCCGGTTTGGAAATCTGTTGCTTTAGCCCTTAAATAAATAACAACAGGTGTATTAAACGGAACTGAAGAGATAGTCATTCTATTTGATCCGACAATAATGTTCTGTTGCATACCATTCATCGAATAGGATGGGTCAAGTTCTAAACCGGATGTATTATTGACAATTAATGATGTAGTTCCCGGAGCTGAAGCCGGAATATATAAATTTAATATGACCGACTGACCGGCTGCTATATATCTCGGCTTCACGCTAAACCATCCTGAGACAAAACGGCTGTTAACTGTTCCTGACTCAAAATTAATAACGGCATCACTGAAAAGAGGGTTTTCAATACTGCATTCATGAGACGAATTATTATAAACCGTTCTAAACCGGATCGTTTTCTCTCCCGTTCCTGTAGCGATATATATAAATTTATACTTAGCACCACCTGCATCTATCTGCAATCCACTAGTGGGATCAGGAGAAAGCTTCGTTGTTGAAATTGAAATATTCATGGGAAATTCTGATGTAGGAATCGAATTAGGAATCGTAAATTTCAAGTCAACTATCTTATTCTGTCCGAATTGAGCTGAGTTAGGTGTAAGATAAGGCATTTCAAAAACATAAGGATACTTAAAAGTAAGTCTTACAATACGAGTCAATCCATTTTTACAGATGCGAATATAACCGGTGCGGCTCCCTTGTTTAGGGAATTGATCTGTTGTAAAAGTTATTTTTCCCGGAACAGAAGTATTGATGGAATTTAATACAGGCCTGTCCAAATCATCATTTACCAATTGGATACTCATATTTGAATTATCGATTGGCTGAGATATTCCGTTAGGATAATAATTGTAATTAATCTCATACAAATTATTTGACTTCACGAGGATATACGATGTTCTGTCTACAGACAAAACAGAGGTTCCATCTGAGATGGTTTTTAAATCCTGCAATTCAATTGAATTTATAATATTATTACTTGCCGGAGAAGATATCGCTTGTTGCATATCTGAGTACCCTTGTTTAGATACGGACTTCAAGATAATCATGTAGTGCATATTTCGTATAATGTCTATCGGAAGAACGTTACACGGCGATGTATTATCAACAAAATCAATTTTATAAAATGTTTGTACAGCAGCTGATGATACTGACGATTTAAAATTTCCGCGAATAATAATAGACAATGGATTTGCACTCGATTTATTTATCTTTTCATAAACATATTGAGGTTGTACCGAAAAAGAACTGACTCCCGTTAAAGTTGCGGAATTAGCTTCTGTCACCCATCCTTCCGGAAAACTTCCATCTGCCTTTTTAAATGGCGCAACAGTACCATAGTCTAATTGATTTATTATAGCAAAATCTATATTTTCCAGGCGTGGATAACCAGACCCCAGACTGTTTATCAAAGATATCTTAGCTATATTACGAATTAATTCAACAGATGGAGGAAAGCTATTTGCAGAAATACCAGCTGTCAAATCCAATCTTTTCCAATAGGCAACCTCATTAAGCATTTGCATGCCTGCCACTATTTCTTTTTCACTTTTTAGTATATTTGAAGCATCTGAAAAGTCTGTAAAATCATAATTCCCTATTAAGTGAATAATTCTTCTTTTAGCTGATGGAGTAAGTTGTACCCGGAACTGAGATCCATTGATCTGCGCCTTACTTTTCTCAAGAAATAACCCCTGCTCATCAAAAACCAAAACGTAAAAATTTTGCGCGTCTAATCCTGTTATTTCATCTTTTCCTCGCGTATTCTCTTCCAAATCAGCAAAAGCGACTTTAAAAGAAATAGTTTGTTTTCCGGTTTGCCCTAAAGGATCGTTACCGGAAAACTCTTCTTTATTGCAACTATAAAATTGCAAGGATAGAAATACAATTAATATTAAGTAGATTGATTTCATAAACATAAGTTATTTCCATGTATCAGTTATGCATCTTACCGGAAATTCATTTCCAGATGTATTCCACGAATTGGTAGAATAGAATTTATTTTCAGTAAATCGATATGAATCACTCGTTCTGCCATTATCTGTGACATCAGAACGAGCACTCCAATATTCCGTTCCTATCATTAAGGTTTTTACAGCACTATTCGGATCATCTTGTATCATATCAACGATTTGAATTTCAGCTTTCGTCGGAATACGCCACTTTCCACCAGGATACAGGCCTTCCCGATAAGCTTTACACCTGCTTAAAGCACAATTCCAGTCTCTTGGCAATGTTATCCCGCGCTGAGAAGCAATCACAAACTGTGGCGAAATAATATTATTTGAAATTGCATCCATCCCGGTTATCATCTTATTTGTCCCCGATTCTATAATTGAAGGATCTCCAAGTACATAATTAGAGATGGATGGGTAATTAGCAATATTCGAAATCTTACTGAAATCATTAACTAAAACAGTGATCTTATATAAATTAAAGTTTGTCTGCCCAGTAGCTCCATTCGGATAATCTGAATTACATCCTCCATACGATGATCCACCTCCAACACCAGTCCCAGTAGAAGAATACTGAGAAGTAATGTAGATCGGAGGATATTGAGTAATCTTTACTAACTGAGTTAAATTATTTGCTAACCCTACAGTCGAAACCGTAAACTCAAACTCTCTCGGAACATAATTATTCGGAATAGCCGAGCTGATTAGTATTCTAGAGTTTGTTGCATCAACATTGATACTCCATCCACTAGTTACCGGATTTTGAGTTGCTACGCCACTATTATTATAGGTGGTATAGTACGCTTTCTTATTTTTAATCTCAATTGCCGTACTTGCTGCATAGCCGATTTTATAATCGGCAGTATTGTACATATTTACTTGTGTCTCAAATACCACTAAATAATGAAGATTCGAAATATTTACATCTATATTTTTTGTTGTCCAATCTTTTATCAGATAATTACAAGTTAAGATCAAAGGATTTTGTGGATTCTCACCTCCTAACTCTCTTATTTGTACACCTATTTCATATATTTTATTCCTCAAAAGTTTAAATGCATAAGCTTGATCGATATCATTTGAATTGAGAAAGCTAAGAGAAAGCTTATAATAATAATTCTTCTCTACTCCTGCAGTATTTTTTAAACGTACCTCCATAAGAAAAGAAGGCTCATATCGTATATCTTTATCCCAACTTGTTTCATACGTATAAAAAACTTCTGCATTCCCGACCGGGAAATCCCGTTTACTATAATTTTTCAAATCTGTTGAAGCATTCGCTTTATAAGGGATATTTTCTAATAACGACGTTCTATCAAGATATCTATTCAGCACAATATTTGCCGAAACAAAAGTATAACCGGGTATATTCAGCACATCAAATTTTGGTCGAATCTTTATAGCTGCCCGTTTAAGATTAACAGTAGCAAACTGAGCAGTTGGATAAGGTAATTTTGTTTCAAAGTTTCCATCCATCAAAAAGTTAGCATTTGGCATTTGAGTAAAATCAGATGTCTGAACTTTCTGCTTCAACTGAGATAAAGTTAGATTTGTTAAATCAGAACGATTAATATTTGTATTTGCAATTACATATACACTATATAGTGTTTGATTATCGAACAAATCTGCTTCAGCCGATGAAAACTTTATATCTACAAGACCGCTCGATTGATCAATGCTTAATTGAGTTGTCACAGGATAAAACACACATTTTTCTCCACTATAAAAAAATACATCCAGCCGATCTATCTTATTTTCATTCAAGGATTCATCTCCAAGTTCAGTAACCTTTGTCCGAATCGGATCATTCTTTATATCCACAAAAAAAGAGAATGTCTCAGGAGTATTTATTATTGGAGCATCCTCCCATTCTGTTTTGCAAGAATAGAATACAATTATCAGTAGAAGATATAGAATAACTTTTTTCATAAGTTGAAGTCTTTTAGTCATTATTCAGCTCGCAATATAATGTTATAAACATTTCCATTCGCAGGGTTTATAGGTACCATACGTCCATCTTCCGTATAAATAGAAAGTGTTGTAGAAGCTCCTGTACTTAATTTCCGTTTTGCTTTTACCCGGATCAATGACGTACGCCCATTGTACATTCCACTAATCCCTTGAGATACTGCATTGTTTGAATGGTCAAATTGAAAATCAGCACCATTACTCAAGGTCGCAACCCACCTTTTACCTGAAGGTTTTGTAAGTACGAATTCACATTCGGCAGGAGAATCGTAGCTTATAGCAACCTGATTTGCATCAATTTGAGCCATCCATGGTTTCCATGAAAAAGAATATGAGAATGACGGATCAAACTCAGTTGAAATACTTTCTTTTTCCCAAGGAAGCACAGTCACAACGAAATCTCCGATCTCAGCTAAAGACCCTTGAATTAAATAATGATGATTTCGTAGAACCTGATAATCTAAGTAACCAACGCCACTCTGTTTTCCCAGAGGTATCGTATATGTTACGGGTATGTTATTTATAAGAGCATCAATTTTTACAATCGTGGCCTTCGAATAATCTGTTATATTATCAAAAAGTTTTTCACTAATTAGAAAGTTCTCGAAAACAGGTTGATAATTATTATTTACTTTTTGAGGTAATTGCAATAATCCTGAGAAGGTATTAACCGTGATTATATTATTGCTCTGAACCATCTTCTTACCAAAACTGAATGATTCAGCCACCTGTATGATATCTACATTCTTAATAATATAATCATAGTTAGAATCCTTATTCAATCTCAAAGTAACTTTACTCATGATGCGTTCCAATTGAGCTTTATACGCACTTAAGAAAGCACCGCCATTATCACTAACCTCCCCTGTTTCAAATTCAGATCCTATGGATCGAACCTCAATATTATTAATTGCTAAAAGAGGCATCTGCAATTCATTTATGGCCTGCCATACATCTTGTTTCACAAGAAAAGTATTAATCTCATTTATGAATTTAGCATCATTAAAAACATACGTCATATGTGACAATTCATTTGCAATCAGATAAGCTGAATATTTTCCGGGCTTGACTTTTACATTAATAGATAATCCCGAAGAGATAATCAGGCTATTATCTAAAGTTGTTTCATTGACAATAATAAAACCTGAATTTTGTTCTGCAAGAATCAAACGATAATTATGAATCTTAAGTTGAATGTCATTTTGATCCGCCGGAACAGAAATATTTACACCTAGCTGAACCTCTTTTACATCTGATTCGGTAATATCAAGCTCCTGTGATTCACAACTTATACATAAGCTGAATAGACATGGAAGCAGACACAGAATCAAGAATCTATATCTAGGAATATTATGTGTATGCATGGTGCGCAAAGATTAATTAATTTTATTATGATCAGGCGTAATTTCTATAATTTCCCAACCATTAATTTTAATAGATATATTAAGATCAGGCAATATTGAAATATCGAAATTAAACGTTTCCTCTCTGTCTAAATCTGTTTGCGTTTTATATTGAGGGTTCTTACATATTTGCTCCACCATATTTTTATTATATAATTCAGTTTGTGAAGCTGGTAATATAACCTTTAACTGTGAAGGATCTTTCTCAATTAATAAACGCATCATAATTGCAGTATAATTCAGAGTATCATCTGACTGCTTATTATTGCTGAAAACATATCTTAGTTTTTTAGCATATTCATCAATTGAATTATCATTTTTATAACGTCCGTTTACAGATAAAGCCTCCACCTCTATTCCCGGAGTTTGCTTAACCCGATGCAGATAATCGGTTAAGAATCTATATCCTGTTATACGAACATTAATCCTTTTTGTATCTCTTATCAAATCAATTGTTGCATCAGTATAAGTCCCATATTCAACATCTAAACCTGATGCATATCCATAAAATAAATGAGATAGCTCGGATGCTATATTTAGTTCTGAGTCTACTTCATGTTCCTTATTTATAAGAAAAGAAAAATGTTTAATATCAGTCACACCTTTTTTCAGTAATAGATCAAAATCATCACTTTGTGAATTATTCATTTCACCTACCTGATATGTATTCATATCTCCTCCCAAAACTATAAGCTGATAAGTTCCGGGCTTCAAAGAAAGCGTCATTAAATAATCATTCGTAAGTTTTATGTTCCCACTTTTATAAGTATCTACGTATTTTCCGTCTGCACCAAATACATAAACGGAGACACCATTCACCTTCTCTCCGA
>JBOFIZ010000108.1:0-1966 GCA_051650425.1 Bacteroidales bacterium | reverse complement strand
TAAAAGGACAAGATACGGTTTGGTCCAATGATTTAGGTTTGAAGGTGATGACTTTTAATGTCGAAGATACCACACATGGGGCATTCTTTGATATAAAACCAGTTTATAAGGCGCCATTTGTTTTCTCTGATTATTTGTATATTCTGTGGTCATTGCTTGCTTTAGCTGCAATTATCCTGATCATTATTTATGCAAGAAAACAACTGAAAAAGCGCAAAGAAGGTCAGGGCTCAGAGATTGTCGTTCCTTTATTGCCGGCTGATGTCGAAGCTTTGCAGGCATTGGAGCAAGTGAAGAATGACAAGCTATGGCAAAACGGGCGTGAGAAGGAGTATTATACTCGTATCACGGATGCTTTACGCCGTTATCTGGAACGTCGTTTTGGCATTTTTGCAATGGAAATGACTACTTCTGAGATTATGTCTGAACTTAAGCGTTTTCCGGAAGCAAAAGAAGTACAGGATCAATTACGATCTGTATTTGAAACGGCAGACTTTGTTAAGTTCGCTAAGATGCGTCCTATAGCTGACGAGAATGAATTAAATCTATCGCGTGCGATGATCATTGTAAATAAGACAAAAGTTGCAGAAGAAAAAGAACCGGCAGCAGAGAAAGAAGATACTTCTAAATCTGCGAATGAGTAATTTTTCGGAAACAGCTTAAATAAAACAGAGTAACTATGCTTGTATTTGCTAAACCTCTATATTTTATATTGATGGTTATACCTCTGGCAATGATTGTCTGGTATTTGTTTCGTCAGCGTCGCGCTGAGGCAACAATTCAGTTTTCAACGACTCAGGGGATAGATAAAATTAAGCCAAGTCTGAAGGTGCGTTTACGCCATCTGCCTTTTGTGTTGCAGGTTTTGGCGATTATGGCTCTGATTGCGGCTTTGGCCAGACCTCAAACGTCAAACAGTTGGGAAAACGTAACTACCGAAGGTATTGATATCATGATGTCAATGGATATTTCGAGCAGTATGCTGGCAGCGGATTTGAAACCGAATCGTTTGGAAGCTGCCAAAGATGTTGCTGCGGCATTTATCAACGGACGTCAGAATGATAATATCGGATTGGTTGTTTTCTCGGGTGAGAGTTTTACGCAGGTACCTTTGACTACAGACCATGCTGTGTTGCTGAATATGTTTCAGAGCATCCAGAGTGGTATGATTGAGGATGGTACGGCAATTGGTTTGGGATTGGCAAACTCGGTATCGAGATTGAAAGAAAGTAAAGCGAAGTCAAAAGTGATCATCTTACTTACGGACGGATCAAACAACCGTGGGGAAATAGCACCGGTGACAGCTGCCGAAATCGCGAAATCTTTTGGTATCCGGGTTTATACAATCGGAGTAGGAACGATAGGTACTGCACCTTATCCTGTTCAGACACCGTTTGGCGTTCAATATCAGAATATGCCTGTGGATATTGATGAAAATGTGCTTAAGCAAATTGCATCAATGACGGGCGGACAATACTTCCGTGCAACGGATAATAAGTCGCTTAAAGGTATATATGATGAGATTGACAAATTGGAAAAAACTAAAATGAAGACGAGCCAATACAGCAAAAAATACGAACAATTCAAGTATTTTGCTTTGGCTGCATTTATTTTCCTTTTGATCCAGGTTGTGTTAAGATATACGGTTTATAGAAAAATCCCTTAATTAAGTAGATATCATGTTTAGATTCGCAAACCCGCAGTATCTCTATTTATTGTTGCTTGTTCCGGGATTTATAGCCTTATATTTTTACGGCAGGTATAAACGGAAGAAAGAGCTTTCATTATTAGGAGATTTTAATGTAATGCGTCAGTTGATGCCGGCTGTATCTTTATATCGTCCGCGATTGAAGTTCTGGCTTTTGCTGACTGCAATTATCATGGTGATTTTTACAATTGCAGGACCACAATTCGGAACGAAGTTAGAGACAGTCAAACGTAAAGGTGTGGAGGTAATGATTGCATT
>JBOFIZ010000107.1:0-7441 GCA_051650425.1 Bacteroidales bacterium | reverse complement strand
AAGATACTGCAACAACAGCAACAAAGAACAAAACTAACTTTTTCATTTTGTAAAGTAATTAGAAACGTTAAAACTTATGTTGTTTTCTTTTTATCGCTGCAAATGTATAGCATTTTTAGACACTGCAAATATAAATATCAAATTATTTTTGATGAAAAACCCGAAAATAACACTATTTAACTTAGTGGGCCTGATATAGGTACCTTTTGATGCTTTTTTTCGGTGTTTTTTCGAATTCATTCGGATATAGTTCGATCGCTGAGATCTGTTCGTAAGGCGCTACAATTTTATTCAGGTTCTTACGATTTTCATCCATGATTGCAGGCAATACTTCTTGAGTATTATCGACGCCATCTAATCCATCATAATCGGGATAGACAAGAGCTACTAATTTGCCATTTCTATCAATCACGAGACTTTCCATTACGCATGGCATATTATTTAGTTTGGCTTCTATTTCTTCCGGATAAATATTTTGACCGGATGCTCCCAAAATCATACTTTTGCTACGTCCCCGAATAAAGATGTTTCCTTCAGTATCTATTTTACCCATGTCGCCAGTAAGTAACCATCCATCTTTCATTATGGCTGCAGTTGCTTCAGGGTTTTTATAATAGCCCATCATAACATGCTCTCCGCGTACCATAATTTCGCCTACTTTATTATATGGATCTTCTGAATCTATTTTTACTTCCATATAGCCATGTAAAACCATACCAGCTGAAGTCGGTATAAAATTATCCCATCTAGAGTAGCTAATAAGTGGAGCACATTCGGTCATCCCGTATCCTACCGTAAAAGGAAATTTTATTTTGTATAGGAATTCCTCTACTTCTTTATTTAAAGGTGCTCCACCGACAATGATTTGTGAGAAGTTGCTACCAAAAGACTGAACGAGTGTTTCTCGTATTTTACTGTAAATTTTTTCATTAACGAAAGGTACGTTCAATAGTAGTTTGATTGCAGAGCTACTGATTTTAGGCAGAATTTGTTTCTTATAAATCTTCTCTAAAATCAGTGGTACCATACAGATGAGCTTCGGTTTGATTTCTTCAAATGCTTTTAGCAAGATTTTAGGTGTAGGTATCTTGCTGAGTAACGTAATATGCGCACCTGCATTTATTGGAGTAAGGAAGTCGAAGGCACAGCCATAAGCATGGGCTAAAGGTAAAAAGCATAAACAATTATCTCCCGGGCTATAAAGATTCGTTGTTAATCCGAAAACTGTATTTCCGGCTAGATTATTAGCCGAAAGCATTACGCCTTTACTAAATCCTGTTGTACCAGAAGTATAGCTGATTAATGCTAGCTCTTTATTGCTTCGTTTAGCATAATTGATATTCTCTATATGGTAACCGTTTGGATATTTCTTTTTGAATTCCTCTGCACGATGAGCCATAAATTTTTGAATGGTTTCACCATCTTTTTGATAAATGCAGCGGAAATCAGTCAAAGAGAATGCACCTTTTATTCCGGTTAGTTTCTCTTCTTCTAATGATTCCCAAATCTGATCTGTTGTAAATAATAAAACTGAATCTGAATGAGAAACAATATGGTGTACATCATTTGGATTAAAATCCGGAAGAATTGGTACGATTACTGCTCCGTAAGTGATTGTTGCCATATATACAATACACCAGCTGGATGTATTGCGTCCAATTAAAGCAATTTTATCTCCTTGCTTTATGTGACAAGCTTCGAAAAGCATATGTAGTTTGGCAACTTCTGTTGCTACTTCTCCATATGTGAATGAAGTTTTTTCAACATAATCGGATAGGGCTTTTAACTCCCAGTTCTTTTTAAAAGAATCCGCAAACAGTTGAATAAAGTTCTCTTTTATCATAGCACATTTTGTTGTATTCTGTGCAAATGTATAATTAAACTGCACATAATCAAACAAAATGAGCGTAAAAAGTTAAATGGAGCTGGTTTTTGACTTTTGTGTAATTAAAATTATAACATTGTAACCCGTTTATTTCTATTGTATTAGGGAAAGTATGAAAGAGGATCGGGCGTTAAGATCAATTTATTTTGAACTTGACGCCCGATAAAAAGCTATTTTGATATGGCTTTACTGAAAAATAATCTGATAGATTTTTCCGGTAGCACCTGCATTTTCTGCAACATAGTTTAAAGAAGATATGCTCGAAGAGTTAAGAAATGATTGATTACCTCTTAATTTATCTAATAAGTTACTGAATTCCTCTGCATTATTAATACTGAATCCACCTCCCGAATTTATCAGCGATTTAGCTTCACGGAATTTTGAATAATTTGGACCCCAGATTACGGGAACACCATACACAGCTGCCTCAAGGACATTGTGTATTCCTACACCAAAGCCACCTCCTATATAGGCGACCTTCCCATATCGGTATATTGATGAAAGGAGTCCGAAACAGTCAATTAGAATGCAGTCTACAGCTTGTAAGTCTTGATCTTTTATTTGTGAGTATCTGACAAAAGATCTTTTGATTTTGCTTTCGATGCTTTTTAAATGCTCTTCATGTATTTCATGAGGAGCAATAATAAGTTTCATATTTTTATTGCAATTGAAATAATTGATAAAAATATCTTCATCTTTGGGCCAGGAGCTTCCAGCAACTAATATGAACTGGTCTTTAGCAAACTGATCAATTAGAGATAGTTCTTTTGCTTCTTTCATAATGTCAATAACGCGATCAAAACGAGTATCTCCACAGACTACAACATTGTGAATACCAATTTCAGTAAGAAGTTCCTCCGATGCGTTATCTTGCACAAAAAGTTGATCGAAAAAAGTTAGCATTTTTCGATACCAGCCCCCCCAAGGTTTAAAAAATAATTGTTCAGGACGGAAAATAGCAGATATAATATAAGTAGGAATTGCACGATGATTTAATTCGGATAGGTAATTATACCAGAATTCATACTTTATGAATACAGCTTTTTCAGGATTTACGATGTCCAGAAAGCGTTTTACATTAGCTGGTTTGTCAAATGGTAGATAACAAATCATGTCAGCTAAGGCATAATTTTTTCGGACCTCATAGCCTGATGGTGAAAAGAATGTAAGGAGAATTTTCTTTTTTGGTTGTTCTCTTTTAATCTTTTCAATCATAGGTCGTCCTTGTTCAAACTCCCCTAAAGAGGATGCATGAAACCAAATATATTGGTCATTTGCATTTCTGTTATTTGATAAATAGCTAAAAACTTTTTTTTGTCCTTCAGCCAGCTTTTTCTCCTTTTCTTTAAAGCAAGCCATTATTTTTACGGCTAATGCAAGGAGTTGAATTGCGAGGTTGTAAATAAACATTGATTATTTATTGTTTATGTTGACTCTTAAAACCAGAAGTTGTTGCCAATCGCTCATAACCTTTCCGTCAGAATGAAATACAGATTGTAATTTACAATCGACATATTTAGATCTTGCGATTTGCCAGTATAATTCTAGTCGATTATATGTTTTTGCCCGATAATACGGATCTCCCCAATATAGATTATTATATTCATCATCAAACTTTCCCCAATTTACCATCATTCCTTTTCCTGTACGAAATGTGTTTTTTAAACCAATACGCTTCCATTCAGCTTTGATTTCTAATTGTAGACCAGGAGATGCAATAAAGCCCTCTCCCGTAGCTCTTACTTGTTCGAGTCCGCACATTAAGCCCGCCTGAATTGATAATTTATTCATACATGGCAACAGTGGAACAAAATCAATACCGACGTAAGGATGTGCAACACCATTATCGATGAGTGAATCTGCAGCGAATGTTCCAGCATAATGAATCATATAGAACTGAAATCCGGCAAAAAGCATTTTATGTCTATATTCACCCGATCCCGCAAGCATAAATTTCTCCCGGACTTTTTCACTTTGTCTACCAAACCAGTCACAAAAGAATTCTCCCCAGAGTTTCTCGTTATAAAATTGAAATAATGCACCATCAATATTCGGATCGTAATACGCGACATCATCGCTAAACATAGAGAGTGGGTAATCGCCTTTCAGATAGCGGCGATTGAAAGATCCTCCAATACCCGTAAACCAATCATTGGTATATCTGTAATAAAAGGTATAATCAGGTCTCGAGTCAAATGTTTTCTTTCCGAATTCTTGTAAATAATTTATACCTCCCATTAAATAATGGTTTTCAAGGAACTTAACACCCAGATCCGGTGCTATCCTACTTCCAAAAATTGTTTGTGATTTTTGAAATTCACTTTTATATTCCCTGTTGTCGAAGAAGACATGAAAGTCTACATCATAGGCGAATTTCAACTTTTGTGCATATGTTGTTTGTGAACAAAAGATACAAAGTAAAATGATGACAATGTGTTTCATGGGGAAAACTTTATAAATAAGAATAAGAGATTGAGTCAAAACTCAATCTCTTATTTATAATCGTGTTAATACTGTTACTTTATTGTTTTAACTGCATTCTCGATTCTACGAATTGTCTCTTCTTTTCCAAGAATGGAGATAATATCGTACATGTGCGGACCTTTAGGCTCACCAACGATAGATAAACGGAATGCATTCATTATGCCTCCCATGTTATATCCTTTGTCAGTAATCCAGGTTTTGACGATTTCTTCAGTATGTGCAGGAGAGAAATCTTGGATAGATCTTAAGACTTCTATTAGCTCAAGCATTTGAGACGGAGTCTCTTCTTTCCAGCGTTTCTTGATTGTTTTCTCATCATATGAAGTTGGTGCGATAAAAAAGAAAGATGCCTGCTCCCAAAGTTCTTTAACGAAGTTTACACGTTCTTTGACTAAACCAATAATCTGAGCAACAACTTCATTTGAAACCGTAATTCCTTTTTCTTCCAGTGTTGGCTGGAACATTACACAAAGCTCTTCATTTGATTTCATTTGAAGATATTTGTGATTAAACCATTTTCCTTTTTCGTAATCGAATTTTGCACCACTCTTGCTGCAACGATCCAATGAGAATGCTTGAATCAGTTCATCCATGTTGAAAATTTCTTGCTCAGTACCCGGATTCCATCCAAGTAATGATAGGAAATTGATAACAGCTTCAGGGAGATATCCTGATTCGCGGTAACCTGAAGAAATATCACCCGTCTTTGGATCTTTCCACTCTAATGGGAATACAGGGAACCCTAAACGATCACCATCTCGTTTACTCAGTTTTCCATTTCCATCAGGTTTGAGCAATAGCGGAAGATGAGCAAAACGAGGCATTGTATCTTCCCATCCAAAAGCACGATATAATAATACGTGCAATGGAGCTGATGGTAACCATTCTTCGCCACGAATAACATGAGTAATTTCCATTAAATGGTCATCTACGATGTTCGCCAAGTGGTAGGTTGGTAAATTGTCTGCAGACTTATATAATACTTTATCATCTAAAATAGAAGAGTTGATCTTAACTTCTCCACGAATTAAATCGTTAACTATAACATCTTCATTTGGTTCTATTTTGATACGAACAACATATTGGTGTCCCTCTTCAATGAGTTTCGCTGTTTCTTCTTTACAAAGTGTTAACGAGTTTCTCATCATGCCTCTGGTAGAGGCATCATATTGAAAGTTTTGGATTTCATTTCGTTTAGCATCCAATTCGGTCGGTGTGTCAAATGCAATATATGCTTTATCATTTGATAGTAAAAAATCTACGTATTTCTTATAGATCTCTTTTCTTTCTGATTGTCTGTAAGGTCCGTAGTTGCCACCAAAATTAACACCTTCATCGAATTTAATACCTAACCATGTCAGCGCTTCAATGATATAGGCTTCAGCTCCAGGTACATATCTTTGAGAATCTGTATCTTCAATGCGTAGAATCATATCTCCACCCAATTTTTTTGTAAAGAGATAATTATACAGAGCGGTACGTACGCCGCCAATATGTAAAGGCCCCGTAGGACTTGGTGCAAAGCGCACTCTTACTTTTTTATCAGCCATGATCAATAATGATTTAATTTTCTGACCGCAAAAATAAATTTTTTTGCGCAATGACCCTTTATTTTGAACGGATTTGTGTTGTAATTATTATGATTTTAAATAAACATTCTGAATTTGTATTCTTTTCAAGTTCTTTTATATGCTTTAATTATAAACCAGATAGATATATTTTAAATGAATAATAATGTGAAAGAATAATTCATTTATTTCTTTTGTGTATATTTGCTGCAGTTCATCCGATATTAATTCAATAAATAAGATTATCAATAATGAAAGTAGTTTTTAGAATTTGTATACTACTTATTTTGTTTAATGCATGCAATAAAATTGATCTACAAAAAAAAATGGATCAATTAGAGCTTTTAGCCCCTACGCAGGGAGACAGTGTATATAATACATTAAAAACAATGCCTTATGCAGAATTATCGGGGAAAGAATTAATCAGATGGACTCTTTTGTTTTCTCAATTGGCTGATTCACTTGGAAAATCGATCCCATCAGATACTATTTTAGAGCGCTCTGTACGATATGTAAGAATGAATGATAAAGATAACTTAAAAGATAATGCTTATATGAATCATTATCTAGGAAGATCTTACGCAAAATCGGGTAAAAATGAAGATGCTCTTGCCTCTTATTTGTATGTAATAGAAATGCTTGAAAAAGCTGGAGATAATAGCTTATCGAATTTATTAGGATATACTTATAGTTATGCCGCTGATTTATACCTCAAAGAATATGATCCGAAACAGGCAAGATTATTTTATCGTAAGGCTGCATTCTATTTTGAGAAAGCAGCTAATCATCGTAGCGAAGCTATAGCATATCGTGATTTGGCAAAATGTAGTTCATTCGAAAAAGACTTTAATAAAGCTCTTGAATATGCTTTAATTGCTGATTCGATGGCTCAATATATAAATGAGCCGATACTTCATGCGTCATTGGCAACTTATTTAAGTGGAATTTATACTAATATAGGTAGATATGATGCTGCAGAAGATAAAATAAGAAAAGCTATTGATGCTTTTCCGCAAAATAGTCATTATCATTATCTTACATTGACTGAGTTGTATTTGCGTCAGGCACGATATCAAGATGCAAATTTACTTTTAGATTCAATATCATCTCTTGTTAGTTCCCCACAACGAAAATTAGCAGTACTAAATTATCGCTATAAAATTGAGCGAAAATTAGGGAATTCTGATAATGCATTGTTGCTTCTTGAACAAGAGCGTATGATTGCAGATAGTATTCGTAATCAGAGTCAAGCACAAACATTGTATGAAGTAGAGCAAAAATATGCACAGGAGCAGTTGTTGAATGCAAATAATCAATTACAAATTAAATATCAGCAAGTTGTTATTGTTGTTATTGCGCTAATACTATTGTTGCTTATTATTTTCTTTCTGTTTCGGGCAAAAGAACATAAACGTGAGCAAAATGAGTTCTTGCTTAAGCAAGAACTTTCTTTGAAAGAGCAAGAGTCTGAAAAACAGCAATTGCGACTCAGAGAACAAGAGTT
>JBOFIZ010000106.1:0-3100 GCA_051650425.1 Bacteroidales bacterium | reverse complement strand
TTTTGCTTCATTACTTATGACATACTTTGGGGTTAACTATTATCTGTCAGGTTTACATTCCTATGGAAGCACTGAATCTTCGAATATTATTTATATGATCTATACGGGTTATCTGTTTATTTTTATTCTGATCGGAGTTTCATACAAACGTCAGATCTCTAAATAGCCCCCTCACAAAGCAGCGGTTACCTGAAAATGCTCAGGTAACCGCTGCTTTTTTATCAATTCATTCTTATTTGATCTTTTATGTAGTACGAAAGCTTAACAAGCTAACCTTATAAACCTGAGAATAACTCACGAATCCTTTCTATTACCATCTCATCAGCATTGGTTTGATCGTTTATTAATTGAACAGGCGTACTATTTGAAATATAAATAATCCCTTCAAACATTTTAGTCGGCATCAGTTGAATAAGCTGTTGATCAGGTAAAAGTGTTCCAACACTAACTATTAATGCACCTAAATTACTATGCTTTGAGCTCATATACGCTAATGGTTTATCATATTTATAAAAATATGATCCCATTTGATCGTTTTGATTCTTCTGAATTTCTTTGACTACGGAACCACGGGGAGTGAGTGTCATTCGCGTGCCTTCACCAACAGTAAGTCCCACACATTTATAATTCATACCATACCATTTACGCATATAATATCCAAATGGATTATAGAGGGTAGGTAAAGATGTATACTGATAATCATAGCCACTATGCAAAGCATGTGATAAGATAGTAATGGTTTCTCCTTCGGAAGCAACTTTATCGATCAGATACTTTATATTCTTAGCCATATAATAATCCCGCATCATAAATGGATTTATACTTTCGAAGGCTTTCTCACGCATTTGAGAAAAATTATCAATCACGTCTGTTTCCAATGAGTCCAGAAATATCAGTCCTCTGTCATTAAACGATTTTAATGACTTTGCTAAAGTGGTTTCATTCAAAACAAAATCCCGCACTTCGGCAATCTCTGCTTGTGATAATTTATGATTAGCTGAAGAGATTCTAAGAAATTGATAGATATTATAAAGAGATGTATATCCCCAATCTGAAGATTCAATATCTATCCCAAACACTCTTACCGGATTTTCTTCCTTTTTATTAAATTCCTTCAGCCAGTCCAGAAAATCTAAAAAGGTCTTCGAGGATAAACCCAGATCCAAAGCTCCGGATTGGAGAAGAGAGTCTTTAGACAAACGACTCTGAATATAACGATTTACACCTAATAGCTTATCCTGAGATACTTCAAATAACAATAAACGGCAATTACATTCCATCACCCTGTATTTCATTATATCATAGGCTGTCTGAACAATACTTTCAGAACCATGATAAAATTCACCTAAAGCTAAAATGGGCACTGTATCGATTAAAGATATTATTTTATCATCCAACCATTTATCTTTATCAAGTTCTGTAATTGAAGCTAATTGTGATGCGCTTCCCAAATCTCCGTTTATCTTTATATCAACCGGCCGGAGATTAAAATTATTAAAATCAAGAAAAAAACCAGTTGGTTTATCAGTCGCTTCAACAATCCATTCCAATTTAAGTAATGCGATTGAATCCATTTTAATCTTATGCTTGATTTGTGCAGCAGATTTTAATTCCTCTCCCGTTAAAGAATCTTGCAGAGTCAACCTATTATCTCGCGTATATCCATTTATCAGAAGCTTTATATCCTGAAGCTCATCATATTTACAATCATACTCCAGAGATATAGAGCCCTTTAATTCTCGGAGAACAGAACTCGTTAATGTCAGATGTGCTTTCTCATGTTCTTCTGACTTATTCTTTTTTGTTTTCCTATAATTTATTCGAAAATTATTGGGAGACGGACTTCTTAACTCTAAATTAAGATTCGGGTAAAAAATCAAAGTACTAAGCAGATATTGTGAAACAGAATCCTTTTCAATTGAATTAGTACTTCCCTGAAGCACTATGCCGTTATAAACAATAAATGCTAGCATTATAAAAGAACGCAAATATTTCATTAATACAATCATAAAGCTTTATAAGTCAGAGGTTATTATTATCTATTTTCCACCCTTTACAGAGCTCTCTTTTAATCTCTTCAATTCAGCCATATCCGGAAGATAAGTAGCTACTCTTTTCCTTTCTTCAGCGCTAAAAGAATCTGGTATAAGAGCTTCTATCTCTGACTTACTCATCTCCTGTCCGTTGGCCAGGTATTTTGCTGCAACATAATCAACTATTAATCCGGGAGTAGGATTTTCTTTTAATTTCGTTTCAAAAAACTCAAGCGCAAAATCATAAACCTTGCGAGCCTCTGCCCTATTTCCACACCTCTCTAAGTAAAGTGCTTTGTGTATATACAAATGGGGCTTATCCGGTAAATTTTTAATTGTTTCATCCAGGCATTGCCCAAAATCATCCCATTTATCCAAAGAAGCAAGCCAGGATAGTTTATTATAATAGGCCATGGGATATTTCCTATCCAGAGCGATAGCAGTATCCAATAAATTTAATGCTTTTGTCAATGAATCTTTGTCGAATCCATAACGTGCAAGCTCTACTGCCTGACTAGTCAATGCTATTGCACGAGGATTATATTCTTCCTGGGCAACTATTGACGTTGCGAACATCAGTGAAATAATACATACTAATATTTTCATAGCATTTGATTTTGAATGTTATAATCTATTTATTAGCTGAAGCTCCCTTTTGAAACTCTTCAATCCATAAAACATTACAGCCGGAGCTTATAACTGGCTATTTCCCACCCTTTACAGATGTCTCTTTTAATCTCTTCAAGGCAGGAATATCCGGAAGATAATTAATTACTCTTTTCCTTTCTTCAGCGCTAAAAGAATCTGGTATAAGAGCTTCTACCTCTGACTTACTCATCTCCTGCCCGTTGGCCAGATATTTTGCTGCAAAGTAATCGACTATTAATTCGGGAGTAGGTTTTCCTTTTAATTTCGTTTCAAAAAACTTAAGCGTAAAATCATAAACCTTACGTGCCTCTGCTTTATTTCCACACCACTCTAAATAAAGTGCTTTGTACATATACAAATGAGGCTTGTCAGGGAAATTATTAATTGTTTCATACAGGCATTTCTCGTAATCAGTCCAT
>JBOFIZ010000105.1:0-2541 GCA_051650425.1 Bacteroidales bacterium | reverse complement strand
ATTTTCCTAAGTAATAAAGTTATTTAAGTTGTTTGAGAAGGGTTGTAGCGATACACCCCTTTTTATTTTTCCAGAAAGCTATCCAACACATTTCAATCTGATATTATATTCGCTCCAACGACCGTGTTTGACATAATTTTGAAGATGCCGTCACTTAACTATCTTTTTACAAATCCCTAATCTTTGGGAATAAATTATTCAAAAACAACAACAACTTAAAAAAACGACTCCGGACATCCGTTTTCGCTATTTACTTAATCGTAATACAGATCAGAAAATATTAGCATTTTACTGCAAACAAGCTAAATAATCTTACATCCACAGATTCTAATTTTTAAATAAATAATAATATTTAGTTGATATATTCCAATTATTATTAAATTTGAAAGCAAAAATGCAAATAACAAAAATTAATGCGCTCTACTTTAGTGCTACTAATACGACGAAAAAGATAGTAAAGGAAATTATTAAACCGTTCGAATGTCCAAAAGTTGAATATGATTTGATCAAAGAGCCTGTCAGAAAAGAAATAGAAATGAGTTCTGACGAACTTTTAGTGATAGGAATGCCTGTATATTCAGGTCGTATTCCCTATCCGGCCATCGAATCAATTAAAAATTTCAAAGGCAATCAAACACCAGTCGTCATAAACTGTATTTACGGTAACCGGGATTATGATGATGCATTAGTTGAAATTCAGGATCTGGTTGAAGAAAATGGATTCAAAATCATTTCTGCAGCTGCATTTATTGCTCAGCATTCTATAATGCCTGATGTCGCGACAAATCGTCCGGATCAATCCGATTTGTATAAAATACAAAACTTTTCTGTACAAAGTGCCCGTATTTTATCTCAACTCAAAGCCGTGAGTGACATACAGAAAATAAAGATTAAAGGAAACAGACCCTATAAAGTTGCAGGTAAAATCCCTATTCAGCCTCAGCTGACCTCATCACTTTGCAACCAATGCAACACCTGTGTCAGCCAATGTCCGGTAGATGCTATTTCTGCTACCCACAATACAGATAAAACTAAATGTATATCCTGCGGAAGATGTATCTATATTTGTCCCCAAAAAGCACGAAAGTACAAAGGAGTTCTATATAAAATTGCAAAATGGAAATTCACGAAAGACAACAAAAAGCGAAAAGAGCCGGAGATATTCTATGCTTCATACTAACATAACTGACACTAAAAAGCCTGTACGTCAACACAGGACGTACAGGCTTCATGTTCTTTATATTTACAAATAACCCGGTCTTATAAGGCTATATCAAAAGTAGCTTTCACACCATCAATTGAGACCTCATTCACATATTTCATAGCAACGGTTACTGTCAATACATTTCCTTTTTTCTGAGCCGAAAGAACCTCAAAGTGGGGAGCAATCAGAAGAATATCAGAATGTATAACTCTGCGACTTACCGGAATCCAGGCATCCACATCTATATTATTCTGTTTCGCCTTATCACAATAAAGCTCCAGTAAGCCATTACCTCTGCGTAGTTCCATTTTTGCTAACTTCATCCAATAAGAAACTGTATATCGCTTCATTTGTTCGGATACATCTCCGTCAGGAGCTGAAGCAAAACGCTTGCTCATATAACTATTCAATTCTTCTTTGGTCGAAACCACCCATTCCTTTTGCAGATCTGTAAGAGGTTTAAAACCCTTAAACTCATACTCAAATCGTGCTAACTCCTCATTTGAATTATTTAAAGTTGTAAGTGTCAGCGTGCACGCTACAATATCTTTTGATTTATCGTATCTTTTAGTATTCGGAACAAGTTCTGCTACAAACACTTTTTCATCTTTCAGCTCTATAAAATTACCGTAAAACGACTCAAGATTCTGATAAACACCTTGCATATAATAATACTTAGGCTCATCAGTTAGCTTAACATGCGACTTATAATACAAATGTTTATCAAAGCTCAGATAAGGACGTCCTCTATACGAATCATCCCCTCTGATCCCATCATAAGTCAAAACAAATGTAATTCCCCCATTGTCATAATAAACATCTGACAATTCGGTTTTTGCAATATCTTCATCTGTATATTGATAATAATCGGATCCATCGGGAGAGCTTGAATAAAAGTTAGCCCACTGACTCAAATATCTGGCCGTAAACTGATGATTGTCTTTCAAACGATACAACTCATCAAAAGCAATCGGCAAAGCCTCAATCTCACCAATTTCTTTCTTCCAGCTTACATTCACTCGCTTAGCCATATGACCCGGGTTTGGTCTTTTCTTCAGCTCCTTGCAAATAAATTCTACTGTAAATTGTTCCCCGTTAATCAACCCCGATACAGAGCTGACAAAAGTCCCGCTTTCATCATTACGACTTATAACTGTACTTTTTGTTACTTGCAATTTCCTGCCATTTATATCTTTCTCAGCAGTTGTTTCAATCATTTGCCGGATACATTGAGATACATTCAGGTCATTTGTAATATTGAAATATGATTTCAGCTCAATTTCGGTTGGAGGCGTTGTATCTTTATTTTCGACATCTTCTTTATCCGGCTCATTAGG
>JBOFIZ010000104.1:0-2217 GCA_051650425.1 Bacteroidales bacterium | reverse complement strand
CTATGAAGGTGATGCTCCTCATAATGCGAATATTGCATTTACTGTAGGATACAAATTCTAAAATGACTCTTTTAAAATAACGAGAATCCTCTGCTCCGAATTCTTAGAGAATAGGAACAGAGGATTTTTTATGTTTAGGAATATCGGTTAAATTCAGCTATATTATAGCTGTCTTACTGATTTTTCTTTTCTTTTTTGCATATGCCGCAAGTCCCTTCGGCTGAAATCATGAAACATGCTCCGATCAAACCAAGGCTGAAGGCTAGAGTTATAATATCCATAGGATTACTTGTCGTGAAACTCTTTAGCTGTACTAAAAATATAATGACAAACACCAGCAATGCAGCCAGTAATCCGCTAAGACGTGTCATAATGTTAGTGATGAAACTAATACCTGCTGCTCCCCAACAAGCTCCGATGAAGTAAACCCAGAACATAGGAAATGGTAAAAAGGACGGAACCATTTTAGCATCGCCATCAGCAAATTTAAAATGAACAAAAGCCAGAAATAAAAAACCAATTCCGACCAATATTCGACCAATGTGAGTTAGTGCTTTCATTTTTGATTGATTTATATGTTATTGAATAACACATGGTCGGGAATAATCGTTTAATCCGGTCACATTTTTGTGGACTTATTAGTCTAGTCACAACTGTGCAGACAATCATATTTGGATGATTCCATTTCTATTGTAACATGTACGATATGATATTTCTCACTGATTGCGATAACTTGGGATTTAAGTGCCCGCTTATCTTTACTTTCAGTAACGATATGCAGCGTCATAATATGTGACTCACCATCCAGAGACCAGATATGCAGATCGTGTATAGATTCGACTTCAGGTATTTGTTTAATTTCATTTTCCAGAGCTTCAGTGTCTACACTGTCCGGGATGGCTTGAAGCAGAATTTTGAATGTTTCGCGTATGTTTTTATAAACATTACTCAGGACCCATATACTGATGGCTATTGATAGAAGAGGATCCAATATAGGAAGGTTTACGAACATCATTGTAATGCTGACAATAAGAACGGCTACCCATCCTAATACATCTTCCATGATATGAAGAAAGACAGCTCTCTCGTTTAATGATGTACCTTTTTTCAAGCGGAAAGCTGCACTCCCATTGATGATAATTCCGAAAATAGCTAGCCATAACATTCCTTTTGCATCGACAACTTCGGGTGCAGACAAGCGCTTGAAGGCTTCAATCAGTACATATACGGAACTTACACTCAGTACACCTGATAGAAAGACAGAACCTAATAAGGAGAAACGTTTATAACCGTATGAATATTTATTGTCTCGTCCTTTTTTTGCTTTTTTCTGTAATCCCCAGGCAATACCGAGAGATAGCGAGTCGCCGAAATCGTGAAGAGCATCAGACATAATAGCGATACTATTCGTTAAATATCCTCCGATGATTTCGACTATTACGAAAAAGCTGTTGAGAATAAATGCGACGGCAATATTTTTGGTATCTCCGTGTTCGTGATTGTGATTATGTCCGTGATTGTGTCCCATGTGTTATATGATATTTATTCCGAATAGATAAGTTTATTGTTTTCTTTCAACTCAAACTTTTCTGATGCGTTTTTTCGTAACTCGTATTTTTTATCTTTCCAGACCTGACCGTCTTTACTTAATACAGGATGATGCTCCATTTCAGGAATGAATAATTCAACCTGAGAGGAGTCATTCGAAAATACAGCATAGCAGGCATAATTGCTGTTATTACTCAGTTTTACTCCACTCTCAAAAATACGAATACAATCTTTCTTTACTTCCGACCAGGTATAACCGGCAGATGCGATACATCCATGTTTATCTTTGTCTGATCCCGGCATATTTCTGGCATTTTCTTTATTATTCTTGCAACTGATACAGAATAACAAGGATAAGCATACAAGCGAAATCACTTTGATTTTTTTCATAAGAATATTATTTAATGATTTATATATATAACCTGATTCATCAATGGATCGTTCATCTTTTTAATCTTCTTTTGTTCATTTACTTACGGAGAAATCTCTTATGTTGTAAAACAGCAAAAAGTTTTTCATATAAAGGTATGTTTGTATATTAAAAAAGATATATTTGCGTATTGACTTTTTAAATAGTAGTATTATGGAAAACAAGAAAATTAAGTACAAAGGAAGACCTTATCGTGTACATTCGGCTGTTTGTGAAAGTTGCAGAGATAAAATTATGTG
>JBOFIZ010000103.1:0-2547 GCA_051650425.1 Bacteroidales bacterium | reverse complement strand
CAATGCCTCTTTGGAGAGATGGCAGAGTGGTCGAATGCGGCGGTCTTGAAAACCGTTGTACTGCAAGGTACCGGGGGTTCGAATCCCTCTCTCTCCGCTAAAAGCGCTGAAAACAAAAGTTTTCAGCGCTTTTTTTATTTTCTGACTGCACATTTCTTCTTGACACTCCGGAGACGTCTATGATTAAATATTTAATTACTAACTTTGTAACTCACAGATTGATTTAGCATAGACTGATATGACAAAGACTAAGCCCTTTTTAATATACCTAAAAAATAAAACAACTTCTGAATTTGAGTACAGAGGTGATGTTTCCGAAGTTGTACGTACCACCGCCGGCTATCAAATATACTTCAATAATGACCGATGTTATAATTATGGCGCAGAAAAGGTACGATTTTATCCTTATGTATCCACACGAAATGATGTTCGCATTTACGTTGATAACAAACCACTTGCACATTTCAATACGGTTGATTTCTACGACAGATACTTAATCTTCAGAAATAAGAATTCGTACTCCAATCCCTACGAAAATAATGAGAGCATTGAGATCTGTGATTTGGATAAAACGAATATCAAACAAAGTGAAGTCGCTATTGACTATTTCAAAGAAATTCTGGAGCAATCCGGAGGAATCTCTTTTGATGCTCAATCCGATGAAACAGAAACCAAAGATGTAAATCAGATCAGTGCAGGCATTTTACTTAATGCTTTAGAAAAGATTGATCCTGCAGAGCAAAAGTCCGTACTTTCCAGTTATATCGCAGGAGTTAATCCGGCTCTACCTCCATTTACAGGTACGCTCATTTATCCTTTCGGTTGTAACGAAAGTCAGAAACTGGCTGTTGAGAATACCTTTGCCAATAGTCTGAGTATAATAGAGGGACCTCCGGGTACAGGTAAAACACAAACGATCCTCAATATCATTGCCAACCTTGTTATTCAGAACAAAACGATAGCTCTTGTTTCAAACAATAACTCTGCCGTCTTCAATGTGCGCGAGAAATTACAGAAAAATGGCTATGGCAGACTGGTTGCGTCCTTGGGAAATAAAGATAACATCGAATCATTTTTCAGAACCATAAAAGATGAAATACCCGATAAGATTACCGCGAGATCTCCGGAGCAACTTGCAGAGGCTTATGATGCAATCCGGAGTCTGAACGATACTATTACGGAAACTTTTCAATACAGGAATAGTCTTGCAAAATTAAAATCTCAATTATCAGAAGCCGAAATTGAGTTCCGCCATATACAATCCGATCAACCCATAGATGCAGATATCAAAGCTACTCTTGATAAAAAGTTTCATCGTAAATGGGATGCTAAGAAAATACTTAAACTCAAAAAAGCACTTCCTGATCTCTTACAAAAAGAGAAGTTCTCATTTTTCAATAAAATTCAGCTGCTTCTGCAATTCGGATTATTTAATGTTGCTATTCTATACAAGTTTCGTGACAATCTGAACACGTATCTGAATCACAAATATTACGAACAGCTGATCTCTGGCATCCAGGAAGATATATCGGTTAAAGAGAAGTGGTTAACCAAAAATAATGAAAGTACTAACCTGAATCGTTTCACCGAAACTTCTAAAGAGATATTCGATGCCGTATTGTATGATAAGTATAACCAACTTGATAAAGCTCTGTTTTCCGTTGAAAATTATCGCAAAGACTTTAATGAATTTGTGAAGCATTATCCTGTCATTCTTAGTTCAACTTTATCATTGTACAACTGTACTCCAAAGGGTTTTCTATATGATTACCTGATTATCGACGAATCCTCACAGGTTGACATCATTAAATCGTCCGTCTGTTTTTCCTGTTGCAAAAATGTTGTCATTGTAGGCGATAGTATGCAACTTACACATATTGTAGGTAAAGAGACAAAAGAGATAGCTGAGCAAATTCAGCAAAAGTATCAGATCTCCGATGCTTATGATTATATCAGATTCAATATTTTAGACTCACTGAAATATCTTTACGGAGATAAAATAAAGGCTGTCTTATTGAAAGAACATTACAGATGCCATCCTTTAATTATCGGATTCTGCAACAAGAAATATTACAATAACGGTCTGGTCATAATGACAAACGGAGCAAATCATCCTTTTCGTATCATTGAAACGTCTATAGGTGGAGGCTATGAGAAATACAACCAAAGACAGATTGATGAAACAGACCTTTATATCCGTGAAAATTATGACGGTCAATATGATAAAGTCGGTGTTGTATCTCCCTACCGGGATCATGCAGACAAATTAAAAAAACAATTACCCGAAAGTACCGAGGCTGACACCATCCATAAATATCAGGGACGAGAAAAAGACTCGATCTTTTTCAATACAGTCACAAATCAGATAGTCGATTTCATTGACAATCAGAATCTGATTAATGTTGCTGTTTCACGAGCAATCAAAGAATTCATCGTGGTAAAACCTAAAAGTATGGAGCTGCCCCATGGAACCAATATCGGCGACCTCATACGCTATATGGAGTACACTGCAGATCCGGCCGACACAATTGTGCAAGGCAAAATATG
>JBOFIZ010000102.1:0-3267 GCA_051650425.1 Bacteroidales bacterium | reverse complement strand
AGAATGGGTAACGGAAGTATGAGGCGTAATTTATAAAAACGGGAGTTTCGGGGAATAAAGATAAGAATTGCGAAAATAAAACTATAGATAAGTCCTACGTGAAAGCCACTTACAGCAAGTAGATGCGAAATGCCATTTTTGCGAAAGTTGTCTTTTTGAGTTTCATTTAATGATTGTTTTTCACCTAATAATAATGCTTCTGACAGGGCAATAACGGATTCATCCGAATAAATCTGGTTCAGATATTCACGGATTTGCAGTCTGTATGTTGCTGATTTTATTCGGGCAGAATTATAAGGTATGTGTTGTTCAGATTCCCACGAATTACTGTCAACAAAAGCAGTGAAATGTATGTCTTTTTTTCTGAGATATGCGTTGTAATCAAATGTTCCGGGAGGTGAGGGTCTGTCTGTTGATTGCAGGTATGCATTGAAAACCAAAATGCTTCCAGGTTTTAATGGAGGTGGCGGATTATGATTAGAAAGGAACAATTGTGCTTGTTTATGTGTAAATGCGTTAGTTGTTTCACAATCTAATATTTGCGCCGTAACTTGAATTCCTTTATCCTTATACATCGGATAATCAATTACGCATGCATGAAAGATATGAGATTGATCTGCAGATGGATTTTTTTCATTGCTGAGATACATATTTATATATCCGGCAGTGAAAGCGGAGCAAATGATAAACAGGTGAATGCAGAGTGTGCGATGAAAGGATTCGCTTTTACGATAAAAGAGATAGGTTATAAAAATAAGCAGACTTATAAAGCTGCTAAGATATAAAGCAGAAATACCGGAGTAAATATAGAAGAACAGAACACCGCTGATGTAAGGCACCAGCAGACGAAGTAAAGGATAGTTGGATTTGTCTTGTGTTCTGTTCTTCATGTCTTTTATAAATTATACGATTGTAAGGGCTTTATCTTACAATGTTTTTAAGTCAGCAATGGTCTCAGCAGGATTTTGAGACTTAAATACAAAACTTCCTGCAACAACAGCGTCAGCACCGGCATCAGCTAAAAGTTTGCCGGTTTCCATATTTACGCCTCCATCTACTTCGATAAGCGCTTTTGATCCGGTTTTGATAATAAGTTCTTTAAGTTTACGAACTTTATCTACAGAATATGGAATGAATTTTTGATTTCCGAATCCAGGGTTTACACTCATTAATAAAACGAGGTCAACTTCGGTAATGATTTCTTCAAGAACAGAAATCGGTGTATGAGGGTTAAGGCTAACGCCCGCTTTCATTCCGGCATCTTTGATTTGATTCACGACGCGGTCTAAATGAGTACAAGCTTCATAGTGCACTGTCATGTATTCAGCCCCGCAAGCTTTAACCTCGTTAACGAATTTCTGAGGCTCAACGATCATAAGATGTACATCAAGCGGTTTCTTTGCATATTTCTGAATGTATTCTAATACAGGAAAACCGAATGAAATATTAGGAACGAAAACTCCGTCCATAACATCAATATGTAACCAATCAGCCTGACTGGCATTCAACATTTCTACATCACGTTGAAGATTGCCGAAATCGGCAGATAATAGGGATGGTGAAACAATCATTTCAGTAAATATTATTTTGATTTTGTTTGATAATACGATTTATACCAGCTCGCAAATTCTTGTATTCCTTGTTCTAAAGACGTATTTGGAGTGTAGCCAAATTTTTCTTGAAGTTCAGCAACATCTGAATAAGTTGCAACTACATCTCCGGGCTGCATGGGAAGATATTCTTTTTTAGCTTCTTTACCCATTGCTTTCTCAATGACTCCGATAAAATCAATTAATGGTGTCGGATTTGAGTTTCCGATATTATAGATCTTATAAGGAGCTGCAGAGCTGCTTGAGTCCGGTCGTTCCGGGTTGAAAAGCTTATCAGGAGAAGCCGGCGAGAAAAGTACCGCCATTACACCATTGATAATATCATCAATGTAGGTAAAGTCTCGCATCATCTGACCTTGATTGAAAACTTTCAAAACAGTGCCATGAGTGATGGCATCAGCAAAAAGTATAGGTGACATATCGGGACGCCCCCAAGGACCATAAACTGTAAAGAAGCGTAGGCCTGTTGTCGGAATATGAAATAAATGGCTATAGGTATGAGCCATTAATTCATTTGATTTTTTTGTAGCAGCGTAAAGACTAACCGGATGATCTACTGCATCAAGTGTGGAATAAGGCATCTTTCGGTTAAGTCCATATACACTACTTGAGCTAGCATATACGAAATGTTTAACCGGAAAGTTTCGACATGCTTCCAAAAGATTAACAAAGCCAATAACGTTGCTGCTCACATAAGCATCCGGATTTTCTAAAGAATACCTGACACCAGCCTGAGCTGCAAGATTGCATACATAATCAAACTTTTCGTTTTTGAATAAATCAAATAGCTGTTCTTTGTTTTCGATATCAGCTTTAATAAAGCGATAATTCGGAAACATTTTGCTTAATGCCGGTTGATCAGAACTTATCTGATCGCGAGAAATTCCACACAAAGCTAAACGATCATACTTCAGTTGAGGATCGTAGTAGTCATTGATATTATCAAGTCCGATGACCTGACAATCATTATTATTTAATAGCGCTTTTACCAGAAAATATCCGATAAAACCGGCTGCACCTGTAACTAATACTTTCATATTTGCAAAAGTAATGTTTCATATTTAAAAATGCAGCCGCTTTTATCAATAAATTACTATTCCTGTATGCATCTGACAGGCAAACCGTAAGCCCGATCAAGGTCATTAGCAGAAGTGTTCATTTGCTTAGTTATATATAACGCATAACTTGAGTCAAAGAATCCATCCGTGCAACTCCAAAGATATACCGTATTGCCTCTTCCTGTCGGATTTCCGGTTAAATTATATATGCCTCCCTGAGCTGGATACCAAATATTTAGTGGCGTGTAAGTAGCTCCGTCCGTATATACTGTCGGGCCGGAATTCCACTTGATGGTTGTACTCATAGGCACGTTGTATGCTGAGGATGGCGCGACTTTCCATCCCGCAGGGCATGGATCAAAAATAGACTTTGACGAGTTTTCCCATAAATAGTCACTTCCACCCAGAAGCCAATTAAAGTATCCGTAATAAAAGGTTGTCGGATTCTGGATGGATGTATTATAATCCGCAAGATATGCTAAATCATAATCGGTATCTTCTCCTTCAATATTAATTCCAGCCGGAGGGAATGGGTCTTTACGCCCCCATTGATAAAGCATACCCCAGGAGTTTATATTATGAGAGGTACTCATTGCGCC
>JBOFIZ010000101.1:0-13683 GCA_051650425.1 Bacteroidales bacterium | reverse complement strand
CCCCGGGATAATCCTGTTTCTTTTTGAATATCACTAATTGATACTGAATCTACGCCCTTCAATAAAAGTAAAAGGTATGTTTTCTCAAGAATAAGCTCTTTTGTATCTATATTTTCAGCCATCACTTACATATTGAACGTTCGTTCAACAAATGTAATTAATAATCTCGAATGAGCAAATCACAAATTACAAAAAAGTTTGTAAACCTGAACGCAAAGAACAGAGAGCTGTAGATATCCGTTTCTCGATAGTCTTCACACTCACCGACTGAAGCGCTGCTATATCTCTGTACTTTAATCCCCGACTCCGGCTTAGCATAAACGATTTTCTTGTTTCAGCAGGTAATTTAGCTAAAATGCGTGTAACCTCTTTTTTAAGTAACGATAGATCCATTCCATCCATACGGTAATCATCCAGAGCTATCTTATTCATTTGGGCATGAAACGCCACTTCAGATAAACTTGCATCCAAATGTTTAGATCGCAGTGCCTGCTTACGCAAGAAGTCAATACACAAATTACGAGCTATAGTAAAAATATAAGCCTCTCTTCTTTCATTATTATATAAGGATGTTCTACGTTGCCATAGAATCATAAACAGATTCTGTATAATATCAGCTGCTTCCTCCTCCTCTCTGACATATTCGAAAACAAATCGTTTAAGCCTGCTGGCATAAATCCGGTACAAATCTTCAAACTGTTCAACCTCTACTCCGTCATTTTTAATCGTATTTAACATCTTCTGTTTTTTTTGATACATACCTCTTAAGAGAGATATTACAACAACGTGACAGGCTTGTTTCCTAAACATTAAATGCTCGTATCAAATTTATGTCAAGTTATTGATTTATCCTCATATCATCCCTCTTTAGGTAAATCTATAAAACATGCTTGTAGAAAACAAGTGTCAACGATTAAGTATCAATCGGACAGCAACCCCAAAACTGGAATCAGAAACAGGAAAAGCTGCGGATGAAACCAGTGGAGTATTAACTTGTTGATCGAAGAATCCACGCAGATTCAATGAACGACTCAGTGTATAGTCAGCGGAAAAACGGAAAGTGAATATACTTGTACCAGTCGCAGGTTGCGTATAACCTTCCTCTATTTTTCGAATCATGACCTCGCTTCGACGATAAATGACATCAGCCAGAAATTTGAGTTCATTCATGATTGAAGATTGCTTTCCTCCTTTTACTTTATAAAAAATACGAAGATCAGGTATCGTATATCCTCCACCAATAATATATTCGGTACTTAACTGTTCAACCAGCTGAACCGAACCTATATTCAGAGCCAGCGACCGACTATTCTTCACCTCAGCCTTCGCGCTGATATTGCTTTTTGTCATCACATTGATACCAATAAGCGGACTGAAGCTTTCATTAATAACCACTGCCCCGATATCATACATAGAGGATGGTAGAGGCTGTTTTGTCAATTGATCCTGTACATATCCAAATCCGTCTTCCGATTCGGCATAATTGATAAAAGTTGAATAATTAGCAATATCATAAGTACATTTATATGCATGTGTAAGATTAAAACTTTTGAAGCGCTTCTTTATAAATGGTAATTGAATTAATCCATCAAAAGAAACTCTCCAGTTTGGGATCATACTCAGTAATCCCGGAAAGAAGGACAAAGATGTTTTTTCAGGACTTCGTCTGGTATAGGCTGCAATAAAAGCCGGAATAAGCACATCAGGCATATTTTTATTTATAGGTGAAACAGAGGGATCATACGGTTTCCCAGCTAAAATATTACCCTCCATAAATCCCTGAGAGGGATACATGGAGTTCATATATTGATTTGTCAGTCGTCCGGCTACAATATCTCTATAGGCAACTAAACGATCAAAAAAATCAGATTGATATCCCCCACGCGCATTCGATGTACGTAAAGAGGACGAGAGAGCCATAAAACTCATCGAAATCCCCCCGCTCTGTATTACAGGACGACCTTCATACATAAAGTTTATCTGATTACTTCTCCCTTGTATCCGCTGGGCTATCAATGCTATTTTTAACCCTTTCACCGGTTCAATCTGCGCCTGTATCTGAATATCTTCGTTAAAATTAGACATAGCAGGGGTAACTACCGAATCATTGACAATCATCCAGCCCCGGCTAATCGCTTTATCTACATAACCCTCATCCGTAAACCCAAAAGCAAAATCAAGCCCCGGAGACAAGAATCCCTGATTGCGTCGCTGTCCGAACAAATCACCAACCTCCGGATTGAAAGAAGGGAGATGCAATCCCCCTGAATGCCGGTAACTCATTGAAACTGTCCGAACAGACATTAACGCCCTGGAGGCATATTGTGCAACTTCTTTCCATTTCGAATACGGGGAGGAATCTGTGGCATGAATAGTCAATTGTAATTCCTGGTCTGTATCTGAAAAGACCTGTATCGTATTAGCATCTTCTATAATAAACCTTACATTTACAGTCCTGCCATCCCGATCGTTAGCAAAAAGAGTCAGATAGCGCGAGTCGAGATTATGACGTACCATACGGTTACCATCTTTCGTCAACGATATTTTCTGAAGATGTATTAACTTTTTATTATTTACGGATGTCTCTTTTTTATTCTCCTTATATTTATTAGAAAATCGCTGATTCACACGCTTCAAAAACTTAGATTTATTGTAAAGTCCTTCAAAATTGAGTCGTAAATCACCATTCCAGCTCCCTGTATTACGGATTATATTACCCAGATTCGTCTCATCATCGATCACAGCCCCTCTCTCCCAATTATAAGTCGATGCATATTTAATATCCAGATTGGTCCAGCTTAACGCCCGAATTTTATTTACAGGCACAGCGAACCGAAAATTTGCTGTCTGACCATAATTCATCGGACGTCCCAACTCAGCTATACTCATCATGACTGAATCTTTCCATAATCTGTATTCATCCGGTAAATCATGTCTGTTAACCCGTCCATCAGGTTCATCAATACGTGCATTCGTACCACTTCGGAATGTGAATTTGATATGCCTGGTCAAATCCCAACGCAACGTAAATTCGCGATCCCAAAGAAAATCCTTACGAAAAGAAAGAAGTCCTTTATTTACATCTCCCGGTGCACTAAGATCCCGGTAAAGCGATTCAAAATAGTATCGCATCACAGAGGTTGTAAATGTGATATTCTGCGGCATATAATTTAACTGAATATCCTTAGCTATTTTCCAGCTTTTCCCGTTCATCTTCTTAAAAGGCTCCCATCCCTTATACATCGGAGTATAGGTATATGACATATACCCTCTGTAATCGGCAGAACGTTCAAATGCAACAGAAGGGCTATGTTTTTCTAATCCGTTAAATCCATAGCTTAGCGTAAAATTTGCAGGATCATAAGGCATAGGACGCTTACTTGCAATATCAACTTTAAAATTAGTTACACTAAAACTTTTATTGTGTACAACATCCTGAGCAAAGTGCTTAATTGAGTCGCGCTCTGCTTGATTCAAAGCCTCACGCATAGCATCAGATATTTCAATATCCTGATCCAGCGGATTATATTTCGGTGTGGTTACCTGTTCGGAATAAGCATAATATACAGGAGCCTTTATTTTTATTCGCTCAGGCAAAAAGCGACCTGCATCCACGTTAGCTGCTATATTATATTGATAAAAATCATCCATGCGTCTGTCCATAACAGATTGTTCGACTGAGCCAAATCCGACAGTTTCTTTACGTCCGCTAAAATTTACATTAGCTACATCAGATAATGATATATTCAAATTACCCTGAAAAGCCCATCCACTCTCTTCATTAAACTGCGCCAATCTCAATTCATTCACCCATATTTCACCTGCTTTTATCGTAGATGCATTATTACGCACTCCAATCATTATCGATTTAAGATCTGACAATGAAGGGTTACCGATCACAGTTATCCGATTCGCTGGTTTATTTGGATCAACAGCCGTGTATGGCGTTGCAAAGGTCACACTTGAACCATTATGCCTTTTCTCTCTGTTTCGCTCAAGTTTTAAATTTGTCAATAACTCCAACGGGAAATCGAACATATTCTGTTCAGGCCATACAATTTCCCTGTCTGCAGTGCTATTGTTGTTGTAATAACCGGGAGGAGTAAGACAAAGAGGTATTTCATATTCATAATAATTATGCTTATAATCGGAACCAATACGTAAGAAAACACTTAGTTCGCCACTTTTCAAATCAGTAAGATCATCTATCAATTTTTCGGCATGAACAAACATTTGTAAACGTTTATATTGCCGCATATCCAGATTCATATTCTTATAAGCAGCACAAGCATCTGTGGGTGATAGATTTTGCACTTTAAGAACCAGCGACTGTTCGTTAAGTTCAAATAACTGTGGCTGAACGGGATCAACAATCCGAGAAACTCCCGGAGGTAAAACATAATTGACTGGCTCGCGCGAAGCATTTTCTTCTATATTGACCGCTGATATATCCAATGTCGGGACAGATCCCGGAATAACATCAGGTGCATGTAGCGGTTTCTGATATTGACGCCAATCGCTTTGAACCAGCTCCAATGATCCAAAACGAAGAACTGTAGAATCGCGAAACCCTGTCAAGAAAAGACGCACAAAACGGATCGCTTTAAAGTCGCGAATATTACCTACCTTTTTCTGATAATCACGAATAGGAATTTTAAACTGGTACCAGCTCACGTCTTCCTCTTTACCATTTCTCAATTTCACGCGCGTAGTCCGTTTATCAACAATAAAGTTATAACCAACCTTCATAGATTCTCGCTTGACAGCAACCTGATACTGATAATATCTTTCATACTCATTTAACGTGTTATCCTGATTGGCATCTTCAACATCAGGAACAACCTTATAGGATGTATCATAAGTTTCGGGAGAGTCGAATGAAGATGGAGAGTTACCTTCTGTTCCATTATAACGCTTGTAACGCTCCAAAATTGTTTTTTCTGCCCGATCCCAGTCTGATCCACGGAAATAATGATAATTATCGCCACCCGGATCATTAATCGGAGAATATTTATCCGCATCCCATTTAGCGCGCGTTTGTGGAGAAATTTTAGTTTTCAACCCTTCTATATAACTCCGGTAAGTCGGATAAATATGCTCCGTTTCGGTATTTATACCATTCAGTCCTACATCCTGCATACTTCTGGCTCCCGGAGTGTTATCAAAAGCATAAGTAAGCGATTGTCTTTTGGGAACTCTGCCCCAGTAAGTATCTTCAATCAATGAAAGATCTCCATTTATCGGAAGACCATTCTCATACATCTTCCGACCATCTTTCAGAATATCTTCCGATACATCCCCTAAGTTGAAGATAAGCTCACCTCCATTGGATGTCCTGTCTTTGTCCTTAATAAAAGGATCAAGCATCCAGAATTGTATATATTCAATATTGGAAACCTCAAAATCTGTGTTATCCAGTTTACGCATTATACCACCCCAACGCTGTTCAGGAAACTCAAGATATCCATCACTACCCATATAGAGTGCATCAACATTATAGGGACCACGCTCTTTAGGATAATAAGCAAGATTTAATATCTGGATGGCTGATATTTCATTATATTCGGTCTCTTTGTTTGGATATAACTCTTGCTCCATGACTTCCCTTACCCAATGATCCGACAGCTGATCTTTATCATTTTTTATATGAGAAGGTGTCAATGAGGAATTTTTGCGGGTAAACATACCATCCACATAAAACCAGTTTATGAGACTTCTGTTCTTTCCATAGTAGTTAACACCATTCTCAGACAGACGATCAGCATAGAGAGGATTTATGAGCTCTGTAGGTGTACTCGCTAATATCCATGCATAGGGATTTTTCAGATCTATTGCCGTCTTTGTTGATTCAAAATCATCCACATAAGCAATTCCTTGTTTAGATAACTCCTTCGGATGCCCGGGAACGAGCTGCGCAAACTCAGCAGTCAGAATCATTTGAGATGGTAAAGCTGCATTGACAAAAGGTATTTTATTCAGCAAATCAGTTAACCATTGTGACTCTTTCCTATACTGCATATTAAGGCCCCAAATCGTATTGCTTATAGATTCATCACCGATCGCAACTTTCTGAACCAATGATTTTTCTCTTAAATGCATGATTGTTGCTCCTAAATGAAAATTCTTATTAAAAGCATATACAGCATCTAAACCCAGAAGAGTTTTACGTTGCATACTAAAGATCGACTGATTCTCAAGTGTTACATTGACAGGTATACCGGAATCGATTAAACTCTGATTTATAATAGTCACAACACCCATCATATAATCGACCGAATAATCGATATTCTCTTTCAACTCTTGTCCTCCTGCCATAACTTTTACAGAACCACGAGGAATATTCATAGCATTCAGACGGATTTCTGCTGCATTCGTAGCCCTGTATTCACCCTTCATCCGATATTTATTCTTCTCGGCAAATTGAGCAGCCTCTACCTTCGTAGAATCATACAACTCCTGAAAAATAAATTTATCGGCAATTGCCTCATTTCCGATTTTTTTACGCAAATGGGAGCCAAAAGGTTCCAATACAGGGAAAATCAAACGACCGGTTTGTGAATGTATCGTAAAACCTTCTACAAAATCAAAGAAACCATCAGGACGAGTTTCCTGCCGGGCATCCAGACGATCCAGATTCATAATGTGCAGCAGTGTTTCATTCTTTATATCCCCTTCCGGCAAATAATTAATATAAACACCTGTAGTATCACTCCGGTACTGAATATCGAGTCTAAAGCGATCTTTATCAATCTGCAAAGCATTTAAGGAATAGACATTTTTCATCATTAACCCCCACATGGGTAAATTAGGAGTCAATCCGGTTGAGCGAAGAAGCTTGAGGTATAAAGATTGTGTACTATTGGTTATATCTGAAGAAAACTCACCTACCTGATACGTTTTTCCTTCATAGGTATATTCAAAAGCTACAGCCAGAATCTCATCAGATTGCAGTGTTGACTTTAAAGAGATATATCCCAACTGCTTATTCAATATATATTCAGAAGGATCAAGTTTTCGGGCACTTTCAATTTTATCGTAATCCTGCCCTCCATAAATATTATCTGTTTCAAGGGGATCAAGCGTCGGATTTACCAGGTTGATATTACGAATTGCATTATAGGTAGTTGTAATCTTATTATATAAAGTATTTGCATTATTCTGTGGCAATGGATTAGTTGTCATCGGGCTCCAGAAAGAATTTCCAATCATCCGTGATTCACCCAAATCCATGAACGCCACAATATTACGCGCCTGATCAAAATTTCCTCGTTTATTCGTTATCCATACCTCTACTTTATTAATGATATACCCCGAAGAAATATAAGGCAATTTATTCATTGACTTATCGTAAGTATCCCGAAAATAATGAGCTAAAAAGTAGTGTCTGTTTTCGTCATAATTTTCGATAGACACTTCAAAAGATGTGGTCTGTACACCACCCTGAGTATTAATTATATCAGATTCTGATTCTTGTTGGGCTACAATGCCCGTTAATCGTAATTTCCCGAATTGTAATCCCGTTTTTATACCGAAAAGAGATTGTGTTCCCCTAATTAATCCTCCTGAAGAGCTGAAGTTCACATTCCCAGCTTCAATATGTTTAATTATTTCATCTTCAGCTCCCTCATAGGTAAGCTTAAGTTTCTGCTTATCGAAATCAAAAGTCACATTGGTATTATAATTCATATTAAAATCGACCTTGTCTCCAACTTTAGCATTCATATTGAGTTGAATTTCAGGATTAAATTTTAACGAAGTAAGTTTACGTGCATGTTCGGAAAGCTGTGGATTATTGATCACATTACGTTGTATGCCAATAGAAAGTTCAGCAAATCCCTGAGTCTGAATCTGAATATTCCCCGGACCGAAAATCTTTTCAGCCGATCTCAAGGAAAACGCCATATCAAATGGATTGAATTTTTGAGAAACAGATGACTCATCATTATATATTGACAACTTTTCTCGATAATATGCCCGCCTCATAGTCTCCATACGATATTGCATATATTCTTTACGTGTCAGATAAAAAGGAGCACCAATTTCAATATCATCAATCTTATTTCTATAAATATAGGTATCAGTCAAAGAGTTAAACTCAAATACTCCCTTAATATTTTCAGGTATCATCAGATCTATCGGATATATATTATTAAGATCATTTGCACATTTCACAGTAGTTTCTGCAATTTTGTATCTTAATCCAACTGAATCTTGTTCTTCAATATTTGATTGAACAAAAGACTGAAAGTTTTTTAGTTCAATATAAGGATTAGAGGTATATCCTGCTTCTATTAAATAGAAGCAGAATAAAAATATTATTATATATATTTTTTTTGATCCTCTTTTGTTTCGCACAAATAACTTTTTTATTTAAAGCATTTTCAGAGCGGCTTTAATTAACTCTTCAACAGAAGAGTTTGGCGAATTTTTCAATAATTTATCTAATGCCTTTTCTGATTGTGCTTTTACAAAGCCCAGCATGACCAAAGCAGCTAAAGCTTCATCTTTGACTTTTGAGTTAACAGATATTTCAATTAATAACGAAGAATCTTCTGTTTTTATTTTATCTTTCAAGTCAACACATATCCTTTCTGCTGTTTTTTGTCCTACCCCTTTTACTTTTTTCAAAGCAACGCTGTTACCCGAAGCTATCGCACCTGCTATCTCTTCAATGGTCATAGAAGACAAAATCATTCGGCCGATTGATGCACCAACACCAGATACACTAATAAGCAGCAAAAACATTTCTCTCTCTCTTTTATCAAAAAAACCATATAAAATATGCGCATCTTCCCGAATAACCTCATGCACATAAAGTTTAATTTCTTTTCTTCCTTGAATAACCGAATACGTATTCAAAGAAATATTCAACTGATAACCAATTCCATTACAATCAATTACAGCATAAGCAGCTGTCAACTCGTCCAAATTACCTCTAATATATTCTATCATATTACTTTATTTTCTAAAAAAACTACTATCTTTACACAGTCAAAGATACAATAAAAATAATCATCTTTATTTTAAGCTTGTATCCAAAACAAAAAATGATCATTATTGTTATACATAATAATAGAATCAGATAAAAAAGTTTTCTCAATATGTAAAGATTTTATTTCAAATTGTAAACTTAGCTTGAAGAAAAATTTCTTTACTTTGCAATCAAAATAAAACATATATATAATTGAACATTATAGTGAGAACTTTTGCATGATTCTAAATAATTGTTTTTACAATAAGGATAAGAACAATATCTTTCGCGTAAAGATGTTTACTTGCGGAGAAAAGTTAGAACATAAGAGTGAAATGTTTAACTCTATACTTTTTGTCTCTGACGGAGAAGTCCTGATTAGAGATAATAAAAAAACAATGATAGTTAAACCCGATGAATTCATTGTAATTCCAAATGGAGTTAGCATTGATATTGATTTTATAAGGGATAGTTTAATTTTAGTAGTCTCATTTGATATCACATACTTAATAGGCAATCCCCAGATCACTGACAGATTAAAACACATAGAGCCTCAAGGATTATTCATTAGTAATACAATATCTGTAAAAAATACACTACGAATATTTCTTAAAGGAATTCATGAATATCTGGAGCATAAAGGAATTCACTCATCTGTCTATCCACACAAACTAACTGAATTATTGCTTTTAATTTGTTTCAGCTATGAAACAAATGAGCTCCAAGAAATATTTGGATGCTTAAAAATATCCAGTTTCCAACGAAATGTATATGGAAATTACAAGGGAATCCGTACAGTCGGTGAACTTTCGGAAAAGCTTAATATGAGCAAACACTCATTTAGCAAGCAATTCAATGATGAGTTTGGAGTATCTCCTGCAAAATGGCTGAGCCAGCAATTAGCTAAAGATATTATTCGAAAAATTTCTAATTCTAACATTATAGCAAAGGATTTAATGTATGAATTTAATTTTTCATCTGCTACAGATTTCACCCGTTTTTGCAAACGTCACTATGGATTAACACCTAGTGCGCTTATTAAGCAATTGCAAGGTAAAAGTCACAAAGATAGCTTTAATTGAATTTTCACACGAAAAAATAAATATGTAAGTAATGTAAGTACTGAAGTTTGGTGTGAGTATTTCACGTAGTGATATGAGGAATAAACACTGAGCCAGCTTCTAAGTTTTTAATTTTCCTGAATAAATAGAGAAACATGTATGGCTTGAATTATTACGTAGTGATGCGGAATAATTGATAAATACCATACATGTTTTATTTTTTCCCTCTCTTCTGAATAAAGCGAGAAACAAAACAACTATATAATTTTACACACCTTATCACAGCAAATTTACATACGTATCAAAATACTTTTTCATACGTATCAAACCAACTTTTCATACGTATGAAAATATCATTTCATACGTATCAAATTCCGGAATTTTACGGGAAATCCGAAAACAAAACACCTATTCTACCAAATACGTATATAAATTAGACTATTTCCCTGATTCCGGATTACACAATCAAGGAAAAGCCTAAATCCGGATTACACCTTTCAGAATATTCCGAATATCTGATGACAAACAAAGCAATCTTTTCAGCAAAACCCAAACTACAAACACTCTCTCCCGGAGTTTCGCGATTTCAATTGTCACAATTGCCACCGACCACATAAACAACTAACCATCAAACTGCTAAGTGTGACAATTCAACGATTTCAATTGTCACCAATCGTCACCCAATCAGCACCCAATCGACACAAAAACAACCGCTCTACAATGCTAGTTATCAAACACTTTCAGGCACAGGTGTCGATAGTGCATCTATCCGCTTAACCGACCCATTGTAAAACAAAAAAAAGGGAGAGCTTAAGCTCTCCCTTCATTTATCTTTATAGGAATTACCCTAATAACAAATCTAATTAAGCGCGTGGTCTGGCTTCTTTAATAACCATTACACGTCCACCAAAGTCAGCTCCGTTCAATTGCTCGATAACAGCTTTCGCTTCTTCATCGTTTGGCATTTCAACAAAAGCAAATCCTCTTGATCTACCTGTCTCACGATCCATAATTATTTTTACAGATTCTACTACTCCGTATTCTTCTAAAGCAGATTTCAAATCTGACTCTTGAACTTTATAGTTCAAGTTACCAATGTAAATGTTCATAGAAAAAAAAATTAATACAAATAATATTTTTAAAAAAGATTCGAAAAGATATCACAGTATTAGAAAGGGAAAAGAAACAATTTATAATAGAATCTGATACAATTAATAATATCAATGACTGCCGTTCGGATCACGAGCAAAGAAAAATATATTTTTCTAATATAACAAGTTTTTGATCAATTTCTATGATTTTATTTTTTTGAAATCTATTTCTTAATATATTTGTTCTTATCTTATACAATAAATATATTGCGTAAATCTAACCACTATTTCACATGTTGAAAATACTATTTAAATTTTTACAATGGGTAATTATATTCCCAATATTTTTAGTAATCACAATTATTACATCTATCGTCACAATGATTGGATGTATTCTTTTCGGTAATCGAATTTGGGGATATTATCCACCCAAAATATGGGCTCGAATATCCTGCTTCCTTGCATTCCAACGTGTTAGTGTAACTCGTATCGGAAAAATTGACCCAAAACAATCCTATGTTTTTGTTGCAAATCACCAGGGCGCTTTCGATATTTTCCTAATTTACGGATATCTGGATCATAATTTTAAATGGATTATGAAAAGTGAATTAGGAACAATACCTTTCGTTGGCAGGGCTTGTAAAATAGCAGGTCATATACTTCTTGACGATCGAAACCCCCGATCCATTTATGAAACTATGGAAAAAGCTATTAACAGCCTGAATCATAATATGTCCATTACAATCTTTCCGGAAGGCGCACGCACGCTGACAGGTAAAATGGGCCGATTTAAAAGAGGTGGATTTCAGATGGCTTACGACTTAGGTCTGCCTATTGTCCCTCTAACTATCGAAGGTTCTTTTGAGGCTATGAAAAGAGGAACATATGACTTGCATCCAAGCCACTTAAAACTCACAATACATGAGCCTATTCCGACAAAGGGATTAACACAGGAAGATCTTCCTGCTCTGATGGCGAAAACCAAAGAAATTATACAAAGTGCTCTTCCGGAAGAGCGCAGATAAAAAGAAAAGAGGAACTACCGAAGTAGTTCCTCTTTTCTTTTTATCTGTATATCTTCTCAAAATATTTATCAATCACTCGAGGTATCGGATAAGCTTCAAGATTATTTACTGAGACCTTCACATAATCCGATAAAACCATATTCTCGACATGTTCAACTTTATAAAAAGTACAATACAAGGTCTGGTGCGAAAGTATATGCTTAAATGTAGCAATTACTCTTACAGATACGATTTCATTATTAATTAAATAACGATTATTAAAACCTGCTATTGGAAATTCGTCTGTATCACTCTCAATTAAAGGCAATTGATACAAACCTCTCCAAATATCCGTTACTCCACGTTTTTCCAGGTAAATAAAATCAGATGATCCGAAATCAAAGAAATGGAGATAACGCGGACGCACTTTGGTCTTAGCCGCCTTAACAGGCAAAACCTTCACAAGATCCTTAGCGAAAGCAAGACACTTAGCACGCAAAGGACAATTTAAACAATCGGGATTTTGAGGTACACATTGCATAGCACCAAACTCCATCATGGCCTGATTAAACAAATCGGGACGATCTCTGTCAAGCAATTCATCTGCATAAGCGGAAAAAAGCTTCTTTCCAGTATTTGAATCAATAGGCTCTGTCAAAGCAAACAAGCGCGACAAAACACGGTATACATTCCCATCAACCGCAGCATAAGGCAATCGATAGGCAAACGAACAGATCGCCGCAGCTGTATAGGGGCCGATTCCTTTAAGAGCCAAAACTTCCTTATAAGTATCGGGGAAAACCCCATTATACTGGTCACGAACAAGCTTAGCCGTAGCATGAATATTCCTGGCTCTGCTATAATATCCTAATCCTTGCCATAATCTGAGTACTTCATCCTCTTCAGCATTGGCTAAATCCACAATTGTTGGATAAGATTCTATAAATCGCAAGTAGTAATCCATCCCCTGAGAGACACGCGTTTGCTGTAATATTACTTCAGACAGCCAGATAAAATATGGATTTGTAGTATTACGCCAAGGCAAATCACGCTTATTAGCTAAATACCAGTCTATTATAAGATCAGTCATGTGTTTATTCAAAAATTGGGATGCAAATTTAATTAAATTAATCGAAATATCTCATTCCCACACTGTTTGAAAACAATAAACTCTCAAAAGAATCACTAATCTGCAAAATATTATATCAAACTTTCCCAAAAGCTTGGCAAAACATAGGAGTTTTTCGTACTTTTGCCGAAAATTTAGAAACCAATATTATTACCTAAAACCGCAATGGGACAAAATCCTTCTTTTAAAGTCTTCTCGGGAACGAATTCTCGATACTTGGCAGAGAAAATCTGTGCAAGCTTAGGATGTCAGTTAGGAAACATGATTGTAACTCACTTCGCAGATGGAGAGTTTGCTGTTTCTTTTGAAGAATCTATCCGTGGTGAGCACGTATTCCTTGTACAATCTACTTTCCCAAATTCTGACAATTTGATGGAGCTGTTGTTAATGATTGACGCAGCAAAAAGAGCTTCGGCTAAATCTATCA
>JBOFIZ010000100.1:0-1357 GCA_051650425.1 Bacteroidales bacterium | reverse complement strand
ACTTTTAGTCCATACTGCTTAATCTTTTCATTCGATTTAATAAATGCAGAATCCGTATTATTATCGTAATTGGCTTCATTTTGCGTACTTAGATAAGGCGAGATTAATAAATCATTATTCCCCTTACTGTATCGGATATTGAGGTAATTAGCAATACGATCAATATCCTTTTTAGACATACCGTTACTATGCCAGTAATTACCCGGAGTCTCAATATCATTTGAAATTGTAATATTTGAGAAGTAATCGACAGACCAGTTATCATCAATCAGATACTGCAATTTTGTATTCAGCGTATTAATCTGATATTGCGTATTAGTCATTGCATCTCCGTATGATTTTCTATCCAGAATTTCTTCTTCAAGCGAGGATACGTTCAATAAGTTAGATTTACCTATACGATAATCACTGTTTTGTGCACGTCTTGCGTATCCCATCGAGAAACGTAGTTTTGGCAATACGGCACCCGAAGTATAAGCCGAAAAGTTACTTTGGCCGTAGCTGCCTGCACTTAGTGCAATCTTCCCAGTTGCTTTATCAGCAGGCATTTTGGTAACGACATTAATTACGCCTCCCATGGCATCCGAACCATACATAACAGAGTACGGCCCTTTTACGACTTCGATTCGCTCAATAATATCCGATGGAATGGTCGCCAGGTTATTCGTTCCCGCAGGTTTCCCGTCAATAAGAATCAAGACATAACTCCGGCTATGAGCCGTTGCAGGAAATCCCCGCATACCTACTGTTACTAAAGCTCCCGGATACTGAATAATATCCAGGTTGGTTGTCCGTTTGAGAATTTCTCCGATATTCTCACCGGGTATAGCCTCAATAGCATCTTTTTTAATTAGTTCTACTTTTTGCGGAATACGCTTCAAAGGCAGCTCCATTCGCGAAGCTGTTACATTAACTTCTTTCAAATCGACCTCTTTAGGAGGACTTACGGTGTTCTGTTGTGAAAAAGAATAATGATGTGTGGCTAAAAGGGCTAAACTGCCCGCAAGAAATTTCAATTTCATTCTTGTAAAGTTATTAAGTTAAACAAATGCTTAACCGTTAACTTTCGAGGGTGTGTGTAATTGCTAAGACCTTAGACGTCAATCAGGTTCAAGTAAATTAGACACGAATAATGCTCTTATTCCCGAAAGCAAAGGTTCGTAACTTGTCCGACAGGTCTTCCGGCTCACTCCAACTGTCAAAGTCTTCCCATCCGCGTGAAGCAGACAGTGACTCATTTTATTTGACAGTCTTGACAGAGTATACGGCTGCGGGTACAGCTTTGGATTTGCTTTTTTTCAAAAGCTTACCAAATTCCCTTTATCAGATACAAGTATCAGTTAATAAGTTGTTCTAT
>JBOFIZ010000099.1:0-2563 GCA_051650425.1 Bacteroidales bacterium | reverse complement strand
ACAGTAGCTATTTTCACCCAATTGGTTTTATCATTACTTCCATAAAAATCAACCGCCAAAGGCATATTATTACCATTTGATCTGTTTGCTGTTTCATATTGGAAAGCAGAAAGTGGTTTACCCAAGTCTATCTGCAAATAATGGGCATCTGCAATACTTACACTCCATGCAGAATGAAAGAATGTCCCTGTATTACCATCAAAAAGATTGGCAAGCGGCCCTTCACTCGGCTCTTGCGCATTTGTTGAAACATTTTCTGTACTCAGAGTCAATTGTGTCGTATGATATAATGTATCAACCGGAGCATAAAGAGATGCATCTGCAATATTGTGTATCTGATTGGTTCCTCCTGTCATACTATATGACTGAACTTCAAAATCAATCGTTCCATATTTTTGCAACAGTCCTTTTACCAGTAATGAATCAGCATATTTGCTGACGTGCCGGCGAACCTTTTCATTTGTTTTCGGATCTTTATAGCGAACTTCTACATAGAACAGATTTGAGTCAGCCGGCATATCCCATCTCAATTCGATATTACCGGAACCCGGAGTCGATCGCACATTGGATATATCACTTGGTATTTCGACTGTTACTTTATCCTCGCTACAACTCGAAAAAGCAAGAAGCCCTGCAGCTAAGAATCCTAATAATTTATATTTCGTTTTCATTGTTCATTCATTAATAAATTAATAACCAGGGTTCTGTATCAATTTCGTATTCAGGTATGTTTCTTTTTGCGGAATCGGCAACAAATAATGAGTCGGGGATTCAAAACGACGAGGATATACGACCTCTGTCACTCTGAAAAACTCAGCATCATTAGCACCACTAACATTCATTCCTTTAGCCTTAACATTCAGATATTTCTCCGCTAACATCCAACGACGTAAATCCCAGAAACGATGATTTTCCAAATATAATTCAATCGTACGCTCCTGACGAACAATATCACGCATCCGATTCTGGTCTAATGTCAAACCTGTTTTAGCCCATGCTTCATCTACTGTCGGAATACCTGCTCTGACACGAACTTTATCTAAATAAATTTTTGCTTCATCCAAACGATTCAATTCAACCAAAGCTTCTGCATAGTTCAGATATAATTCTGCTAAACGAACAACTGGCCAGGCATATTTATTTGGTGATGACAGAGATGTTTGTGCATACTGTGGAGAAACACCTTTTTTATTCAGATATCCTGTAGGAGAATAGTTGTTTGTGCGTCCTTTCATACCTCCATTATCATTCTTGCGGAATTGCACTTTTAATAAACCATTCGGAAGATCCTTTTTCTCATACTTCATCATTTCATAATTGCTATTATGAAAACATACCCATGCATTGAAACGTGGTTCTCTATGCATATTCAGATTCATAGTCACACCCATCCCATTGGATTGATTACCGACCTCATAACGTTTTGCATAATTCCAGTCAGGATCGACACTAATTGGTAATCCATTCTCTGTATAGAATGTTTCAAGCATTTCCAAAGTTAACCCAACACCATTATACGAGTACCCTTCCTGAAATGGTGTCGATTTATTCTGGACACCGTAATTCCCTTCAGCACGCGTATCCGCCCAAATACATTCACGATTGGTCATATCAATAAATGTATAACGCACATTACGCTCAAACTCATTGGTCGGCTGAGGCTTTTGTGTTGTCGGTGCTTCTGCATAATATAACTCATAACCTGCTTCTTCAGCTGCATCAATTGCAACCTTCGTAGCATCTGCTGCTTTTTGCCATTTGGTCGCATCATACGTTAATGATATCAAAGGACGACCATCAACCGGACTTACGAAATTACTATAGAATTTGGAATTCCCGTTAAAAAGAGGAGATGCCTGGAATAAGAACATACGTGATTTAAGAGACATCGCTGCCAAACGCGTTGCTCTACCGTAAGAAGTAGAAATCTGAGAATCAGGTAAACCTGCAGCAGCCTCATCAAACATATTTGCAATCCAGTTTACACACTCATCATAAGGTAAACGCTCCGGATAATCTTTAGCTGAAGTATTAATGTCATAGACTTTATCAATAATCATAATCGGTCCGTAACAACGCAGCAATAGATAATGATAATATGCAATCAGAAATTTTGCTTCAGCTTTATAAATTACTTTATTTTCAGGGGCCATATTCGGAACCAGATCAATATTATCAATCAAAATCCACGACTGACGGATACCAGCCCAGAGTGTATTCCAATAAGAGATACCCGGACTTACTGAAGTATAATTTCCTTTTGGGAATTGCGCAAACGCTTCATGTTCAAATGAAGTTATAACTTCATCAGCTGTCATCAAATCCAAAGAACTTGCGCCCAGCCTCGGATCCGGTAGAAATGAATAACAGGAATATAAAAATTTTTCTGCCGCACGTGCGTCTACAAAAGCATCGGCTTCTGTGGGTCTTTCATCCGGCACAATATCCAAATAGTTGCACGACGTAGTCGCTAATCCTAATAGAAGCGCTACTGATATAACGATTTTTTTCATTGTAGTCATTAATTAATTGTCATCTGGAAACCAAAAGTAACATCTCGCTG
>JBOFIZ010000098.1:0-20602 GCA_051650425.1 Bacteroidales bacterium | reverse complement strand
CCTTGAACTCCGTAACCGATAACTGCGATTACTTCATTCTTCATAACTTCTCTTGCTTTTTCCAATGGAAACTCTTCGCGTGTTACTACATTTTCTTCCACGCCTCCAAAATTCATAACTGCCATAATTTGTGTTTTTTAGTTAGTTGACTGTTTCGGTTTGAATTTAATTTGTGCTTTACAAGCTGTTTCAAGATTATTTTTCTTAATCTCAAAAGCGTATTTAAGAGGTTCGAGTTCTTTCTTATGAAGCTCCAGAGTATCTCCGAATCTGGCCTCATTCTGATAAGCTATCTCAAACCTGTTAATCATATATTTATCGTGAAAATCCAGAGGAAATAAATCCAGAAGATGTTCGATATATCTTGTACTGTTCACATGTCTGTTTACATCAATGTCTGAATATCTGATTGGTAAATCCAGAAAAGAGGTGTCAGCAATGCTTAAGGGTTTGACCGGTCTGTTTATCGGACATGGTTTATCTGATTTGTAAGACATGATATCTCCCGATAAGGATGTCAGATCAATACTTTTTCGAGTTTCCATATTGATAGCAGACCAAATGGAACAGGCATATCCTAATGTCTCTCCATTTTGATTTTTGAATTCGAAATTACGAATCGAAAAAAGACGCGTAATGTCTTCTACCCAGGTTTCGACGACCAGTGTGTCGTAGAGTTGGGGATAGGTATTCATTTCAACAGCTAAACGGGCCAATACCCATCTTGTTTCTGATTCAGACAATTTGTCAAAGCCCCAGCCGCAACTGTCAGCGTGTGCGCTGGCTGCGATTTGGATGTGATTTACGATTGCCGCGATTGACATTTCTTTGTTCGGATCGGTATAAAACGGATCAACTTCATAGGTATAAATCGCAATATTCGAATACATAATACTGAGTTTTAAATTAAGAGATCCGGCACTTCTCTTGTTCTTGAATAAAATCACTTACTTTCTCTTTGGTTTCTTTTGTTATACACACTCTGCCGGAACGTGTAAACTGTAAAATAACATCCATAGAGGACAGTTGGTTGAATAACTCATCGATATAATCCGTAGTTCCGGATTTTTTTATCACTGTATAAGTAGGATTGACTTCAAGAATCTCAGCATGAAATTTATTGACAATATTTTCTATTTCCTTACTTTCAAATAATCCGGATGTCGAAACTTTAAAAAGTGCGACTTCCTGATGTATGATTTCTTCATTCTCATAGAAATAAGCCTTTACAACATCTATCTTTTTCTCTATTTGTGTTACTAGCTGATTCATTGTGAATGAATCAGAATAAGTAGAGATGGTGAATTTATGAATTCCCTTTATAGACGAAGGAGAGACTGTTAGTGTCTCTATATTCAGATTTCTTCGGGTGAAAATATTCGAAATCTGACTTAAAAGACCCACATGGTTCTCTGAATATACAGAGACTGTATATAAATGTTTCATTGTATTCATATCATTAACTATTTTAGTCTCCCATCAAAATGTTTGTAATAGTTGTTCCTGCAGCTACCATGGGGTAAACCATTCCCTGCTGTTTTACATTTACTTGCAGAATAAATGGTTTCTCCGGATATTTCAGCATTTCTTTTACAGCTTCTTCCAGATCACTACGATGTGAAACTACCCTCGAGTCAATACTGTAAGCCTCTGCTATTTTTGCATAATCAGGATTAAACATAGGGGTGTGAGAATAACGTTTATCGAAAAATAATTCTTGCCATTGACGTACCATTCCTAAGTATTCATTATTTAAAATGATGATTTTAGGAGCTATGCCATATTGCATTATCGTGCCTAACTCCTGGATATTCATTTGAATACCCCCATCACCTGTAAAGAGGCAAACAGTTCTTTCGGGCGCTCCTAATTTTGCTCCGATTGCAGCAGGTAATCCGAATCCCATTGTACCTAAACCTCCCGAAGTAACGATACTTCTTCCTTGTTTGTACTTAAAATAACGGGAACTGATCATTTGATTCTGTCCGACATCGGTTACTAAAACTGCGGAATGATTAGTGGCTTCAGAGATAAAGTTCACAACTTCTCCCATGTTAAGTTTGCCATCAAGAGGTTGTATTTCATCACGAATAACCCGGTTAAACTCCTCTTGTTCATGAATATTGAAACTGTCAATCCAATCTGTATGATTATTCTCTTTGATACGAGAAATTAGTTCAGTCAAAGCTAAACGTGCATCAGTAATGATCGCCACATCGGCTTTCACGTTCTTATTTATTTCAGATGGATCAATATCAATATGAATAACTTTTGCCTGCTTAGCATAAGTTTTAAGATCACCTGTCACACGATCATCAAATCGCATACCAACAGCGATCAGTAAATCGCACTCATTGGTTTTCATGTTAGGTCCAACATTGCCATGCATACCAAGCATACCTTTATTCAGACGATGTCCTGTAGGTAGGGCAGAAGCTCCTAAAAGAGTCCATGCTGCAGGGATATCAGCTTTTTCGATAAATTGGCTAAGCATATCTTCTGCATGACTTATCGTTACTCCCTGACCAATAAGAAGCAGAGGTTTTTTCGCGTTATCGATTAATTTGACTGCTTCGGAAAGAGAACTTTCATCAGGTTTCGGAATCGGATTATAGCTGCGAATGAATTTACATTGTTCGTAATGGAACTCTGCTTTACCCATTTGAGCATCTTTAGTAATATCCAGAACGACTGGTCCCGGACGTCCGGTAGATGCAATATAAAAAGCTTTAGCTACAGCCTTAGCTATATCCTGAGGTCTGCGAATCTGGCAGCTCCATTTAGTAATCGGCTGTGTTATACCTACAATATCCACTTCCTGAAAAGCATCTGTACCAATTAGAGAAGATGCAATTTGTCCCGTGATAACCACAATCGGAGTACTGTCAATCATAGCATCAGCTACACCTGTAACTATATTAGTTGCACCTGGTCCTGAGGTAACTAATACTACACCTGCTTTTCCGCTAACACGGGCATATCCTTCGGCTGCATGTGCGGCACCTTGTTCATGTCTGACAAGTATATGTTGTATTTGTTCGGTATAATCGTATAGTTTATCAAAGATCGGGATTACGGCACCACCCGGATAACCAAAAATGGTATCCGTTCCTTCAGCCATCAATGATCTTATCAATATTTCAGATCCAGTGATCATATTATTTGTATTCATGCTAAAATTATTTGAGTTAACTGTGGTATCATGACTTTTCAATATTAATCTATTATGCGAATAGCACCTTTATCAGCCGAACTTACAAGCTTAGCATAAGCTTTTAGTGAATTTGAGACGTTTCTTTGTCTGAAAGGAGGAGTGAAAGAGTTTTTACCCCGCTTCAGTTCGTTTTGACGGCGCAATTCGATTTCTTCGTCAGATACTCTGAGTTCTATTTTTCTGTTAGGGATGTCAATAATAATCAGATCTCCTGTTTGAACCAGGCCGATGATTCCCCCTGAAGCAGCTTCCGGAGATACATGTCCGATAGAAAGACCTGAAGTTCCTCCCGAAAAACGACCATCCGTAATCAGAGCGCAAGCTTTTCCGAGATGGCGGGACTTTAAATAAGAGGTAGGATATAGCATTTCTTGCATGCCGGGTCCACCTTTTGGGCCTTCATAAGTGATTACTACCACTTCACCTGCTTTTACTTCATTTGCAAGAATCCCTTTACAAGCAGCATCCTGAGAGTCATAAACGCGTGCCTTACCTTCAAAATACCAGATAGACTCATCAACGCCTGCTGTTTTAACAACGCAACCGTCAGATGCAAGATTTCCATATAGAATTGCTATACCGCCATCTTGAGCATAAGCATGATCAACAGATCTGATACATCCGTTTTTTCTATCATTATCCAGCGATGTATATATTTCGTTTTGAGATCCGAGTTCAAGATTGAATTTATTAGCAGGGGCAGCACTCCATAATTTTATGCCAGCCTCTGTATTTAATGGATATTTATCTATAGCTTGTGAAAGAGTTAAACCATCAGCACGCGAAACGTTTCCGTTGATTAATCCGGTTTTAGCTAACTCGCTCAGTATACCTATAATCCCTCCGGCACGATTTACGTCTTGAATATGATAATGTGAGTTTGGGGCCACCTTACAAAGTACTGGCGTTTTGCGGGAAAGCAAATCGATATCGCTCATTGAGAAGTTTACATTTGCTTCATGAGCGATAGCCAATAAGTGAAGGACAGTATTTGAAGAACCTCCCATAGCAATATCCAATGTCATGGCATTTAAGAATGCTTCTCGGGTTGCAATAGAAAGAGGTAGAATAGAAGTATCACCATGTTCGTAATATTTTTGACAATTCTCAACGATATTACGAGCAGCGCTTAAGAATAACTCCTTACGTTGTTTATGAGTAGCAACGATAGTGCCATTACCCGGAAGAGCCAGGCCTAACGCTTCATTAAGACAATTCATAGAATTAGCCGTAAACATGCCTGAGCAAGACCCGCATGTAGGACATGCCGATTTTTCAATTGCTTCTACTTCTTCATCTGAAACTGAATCGTCCGCAGCTTTAACCATTGCATCAACAAGATCAAGTGCTTTATTTCCTAGTTTTCCGGCTTCCATCGGACCGCCTGAAACAAAAATAGTTGGAATATTAAGGCGCATTGTCGCCATCAACATACCCGGAGTAATTTTATCGCAATTACTTATACAGATCATAGCATCTGCCTTATGGGCATTAACCATATATTCAACGCTATCAGCTATCAGATCTCTTGAAGGTAGCGAATAAAGCATACCATCATGTCCCATAGCGATACCATCATCGATGGCTATTGTGTTGAATTCAGCAGCGAAGCAGCCTAGTTTTTCAATTTCGGCCTTTATTTCTTGTCCGATATTATGCAGGTGTACATGTCCGGGTACAAATTGGGTAAAAGAGTTTACAATAGCAATGATAGGTTTTCCTATCTGATCGTCTTTCATCCCATTTGCTCTCCATAATGCTCTGGCACCTGCCATTCTTCGTCCTTGCGTACTCTCTGAACTACGTAATGGAAATATAAATTGTTTCATATGCTATTATTAAAAAAGCCTTTCCTTATTTGATTAAGGAAAGGCTCAATATTTTTATTATATGATAATTAATCACTATACACCTTCCCGTTCTAAGTATGAATACCCAGAATATTGACTAATAAAATAATGACGTGTAGTTGATTATTTTTCATATTTATTAATTTAGTTCTATGCTTTTGTTGTTTGCAAAAGTAGAATAAAAAAAATAACATGCAATAGTTTGATATAAAAAAATGATAAAAACTTTTATTTCGGTAGTTTTATGAGCTTGTTTGCTTATAAATTGCTATTCTTTTTATTATTTGATATACACATAGATAAAATAAAGAAGGGAGCCTAAGCTCCCTTCTTTATTAATCTTTTTATAACAGTGATATTTTTAGCATCTTTCATAAGAAGATAGGTGTATTTATAATCCACAGCATTATAGGATGTAGGCGATCCATTGATAAGAAGGATATTACGTTGATTCGCAAATTCAAGTATTCCTCTAACATTATTAGGATGTAATTTGCCGATTTCATCCATCATACAATGTAACTTGAAGTCAGAGAATCGTTTGGAAGCCCTTTCCTTAAATACATTCAGTAGCATGATATTGATCATTGCTTTAACAAGAACATCGGTACCTTCTGATCCTACATTAGAGAGTTTTTCTACCCATCCACTGTCATTATCATTCTCGATAATACGGAATTGTAATTCAAACGTATCGGAAAGTCCGATCATTTTATCTTTGGCTGATGCTATTTCGCGAACTAATTTTTTTAGCAGATCAACAGCTTGATTGTTTTTTCGCTCGCGATCATTGGATGAAAACAGGTTTGCTTCTCCTAGATCAAAAAGCGAATCAGTACTGAAGTCTTTGATTGCTAAGAGTAATTGCATTATCTTGTTTTCGCTTGAAACAATACGCATAGCAATGTTTTTAATTACACCGGCAAAGTTACGATCGATAAAATCCTGATTAATATCTTTAATGATACGCTGGATTAAATTTTCGCGTGACGTTAAATCAGAGGTTTCACGACCAATCAGACTGATAATATCAATATACTTTTGATTTAAGCGAGTTTGATACTCTTCTATTTTGTGTTCATCCATGAACTCCTGTAAATCAAGCGCAAATTGCAAGAATTCTGATTGTTCGATCAGATTAGTCTTAAACTTGAAAACATTGCGTTCTGAAAAATGGCCAGTAAAGCGGTGTACAAACTCCTGGAGCTGTGTCTGTCGCTCTATTGACTTAAAATGAGATTGATTAAGGAGTCCGATTAATACTTTACAGCTCTTATCTGTTTCTTTATGTTCCTCAATATGTTTAACAGATAAATAATTATCGGTTAACCTAAAATTCTCACTTTCGCGAATATTTTCTATCAATGAGTTATGCTCACTTTGCAGCGCTTTAATTAAATCATCAGAGGCCTTTATTGTTTGTTTAAGTTTCGATCTTTGTTCTTGTTGCTGTTCTTTCTCAAGATTCATTTGATCTTTGAAAGCTTTTTGCTTCGCCTTAAATTCGTCCTGATGATCCAACAACTCTTTTCGATCTTTTTTATACTCGATAACAAGATCTCTGTGCTTTTCGATAAACTCAAGTTCTTCTTTTGCTAATTTAATCTCGCGTTCAATTTCATGAATTTGCTTGGTATCAACTCCTTTGCCGGAAAGCTCAGAAAACTGATCTTTTTGTAATTGTTCAATTTTTAAGCGAGCGTCATCTTTGGCATTAAGAATACTTTGTTCGATCTCTGCATAAAAATCATTTCGGTTATTTTCTAATTCCGTAATTCTTTTGGTTTGCTCTTTCTGAAACTTATTAAGCTGTTTCTGCAGATCTTCTTCAATCGAACGAATTTCTGCTTCTTTTTTTAGCTTAAGATTAGAGCAAGTTTCAATCAGAGACTTTATTTCTTGTGTCTTTTGCTCTTTTTCTGTTTTCGCTTTTTCGTCGAATTCGATTATTTTTAATTGAAGCTTCTCTTGCTCTTTCTGATTCTGCTCAACCGTATAATTAAGCTCAAGAATACGCTCCTTTAATCGTTTTATCAGTGGCAGATACTCTTCTTTTAGAGACAGAGTTGCTTGTTGGTGACTGACAGTAAGCTGTTGTAGAGAGTTTTTCAACTCTAGAATCTGTGCACGTATGTCTTGAATTTCTGCTTCATAATCCTGGGCAGATTTAATTTTTCGGCTTATATCTGAAAGATTAAGTTTGATTCCGAATAATCCATTTTCGGGACTGCCACTCCAAACAGGATTCAAATCTTTAAGAAAAAGAATTGTTTGCTCATCAATCACTTTCCCGATAGTATCTTCCCATCCGTTGTATTCTTTATTTAACCAGTCGTAAAGAGAACCTTTGAAAGAGTCTAATGTATGAATAATTTTATTTTCACGTTCGATCAATTGCTGGATCTCTTTCTGTAACTTTTCCTGGTTATGGCTAAATGTTAAATCAAGCTTTTCTTGCTTCAAAAGCCATTCGTTTTGTAGCGATTCGCGTTCAGTCAGAATGTGTTTCGACTCATTCTGCAACTCACGCAACTCATCTTTGAGTTGTCTTTGTTCCTGATTAAAATGAATTAAATCAGATTCGTAAAAACGAATGTGTTTAGTTTCGGCTTCTTTAATTTTTAATTTATTTAGTTCAAGAATAAACTCATTTAACTGAGTCTTCAGGTGAATGAGCTGATTAGAAAACTGATCTTTAATCAGCATCGATTGTTCACTAGCAATGCGAAGCAACTCTTCTTTCTGTTGTAAGAATGTTTCCTGACACTTTGTTCTTTCACTATTCTTCAAATTAATGATTTCCTGCAGGTGATTTTTTACTTGTTGCTCTAAAGCTTCAAAACGTTCGTTGATGCTTTCGTAACGAGTTAGTAATACTTGCTTTTGTTTGACTAAACTTTCGAGTACAGTTGAGTATTCGTTTTTACGCTCAACACGTGATAATATTTTATCAATTTGTTGGGCTTTGTAATATGCCTCTTTCTTTTTAGCCTCTTGTAGTTTATTGGTGAAAATAGCAGCTTTACTAACAAACTCATCATTTTTCAATTTCCACTTGTACTCCAGTTCTCCGAGCTCTTTATTCTTTCTTTCAAAAGAAAGTTGTTCATCATAGATTCTTTTTGATAATTGAGGAATCTTTATCCGGGCTATTTCAGAAGCATAATTAAGCTCAGCTGCAATTGATTTTTTTTCTTTATCGAGAAAACGAATAGATGCTGCAGTCTCTGTAACCTGTTCAGCAAGTTTCTGAAGTTTCAGTTCACCCGTTTTATCTTTTTCTGTCCATTTACGTATATCTGAAAGCTCACCTTCGAATCCTTCAAGATGGTGAAGGTAGGAGTTAAGGTCAATTTTAATATCATCTTCATCAATAGACATGATAATTGTCTGCTTAATGAATTCGGCATCCAGCTTTGAATTTAAGAATACATTCTGGATTGTACGAGGGATGTTTTTATATTGCTTACTTTCAATAAGAGAGAAGCGTCTGAATTCGGGACTCAATGCAGCATTGTTACCAAAAATAATATCGCGGTACTCTTCGTAGCGATCAATTTTGCGGGTAAAAAATATTTCGCGGCCCATCGATTCTTTTATGGCATCCCAATTTTCGAACACTTTCCCTTCTTCATTTATATAATGGGACTGAGAATATGGAGCATCTATAAAGCGAAAAGCAACTCTGCCTTGCGAGCGGTGAGCTAATACACAGAAAGTCTTGTCATCACGAACTACTTCATAGATGATATAGGAGTTTGTATAGGGAAAATAGTATTCGTCAAAACTTTTCTTTTCTTTCGATATTCCTAATCGTTGTTTATCTGCATTGTAAAAGAATAATACAGCTCGTAAAGCAGTACTTTTTCCTACCCCTTGTGTTCCAATCAGGTGGACATTCCCATCAATATTCAGTTCTGAGTAATTGATAGTGGCACTATTTATAAAAATGACTTTATTCAGGAATCTCATTGATAATTTCTTCAGGAATGTTGATTGATAAAACTAATTTCTCGATATAATTAAAGGCTGAAAGAACTTTATAAGTTCCTTCTATTTCGTTTTCGAGTTCAATAAATCCATCTCGGCGTAAATCATAAATGAGACGATCAATGATCTCTTCATGTTTATTTTTCCCCGGATAATGTCTTTTCAGATACTCAACTTTTGATTTCATTTCAACATTCAGATTCAGAGAGATCACTAAATCGTGAGAAGAGAAACGTAATCCCGGACCAAAAGCATTATCGAAGTTTTTTAGGAAATCGATAATATCAATCCATTTCATTGCTATTTCTAGTTTTCTTTCCAAATCCACTTTATTTTCCTTACGGGTAAAATAGAAGAATTCATTTCCTTCTTCTAAGTAGAAATTGATTGCTGCAAAGTATTGATATATTGGTTCTTTATTTTCGTCGATAGTCTTATATAAACGGCGCATATTAGCGTCGGTACTGTTGGATGAAATAAATAGTCCTTTACTGAGGATATCAAATATTTCATCAATATAGTTAATTGAAATCATATTCTGTTTTGTTCTTTATCTTTGATATTGGGATAAACGATGGCATATTCCACATCATTATTGAACGCAAATGAGTTGGTGATTTGCATTTCCTGATCGAAATTTGAAATAAGTTGACAATACAATGTAACGCACTCATCAAAACTCATCGTGTTATCCTCCATTTCAGAAATTAAAAGAGAGAAAAGATCCGAATCGGTTTGCTTGAATTTTTCTTTCAGCTGATACAGATCTATGGAAGTTTCCTCTTCAGTTTGTATATCTAAATAATCCGGAGCAATTGATTCGGCTATCTGATTAAGCTGATTCCGTCCCATTTGCATACGTACGAATACTTTCTTTATCGAATCTAAGACATCGTCATCGTTTTGAAGGAAATCAATTGATAATTTCAAAGGATATGATGGTCGGTTCTCAAACAGAACATCCATGTTACCCGAAAGAATCTCGCGGATATTAGTCTGACTTTCCAGCTCAAACTGATCTTTAAGGTATTTGACTTGTCTGATCTTTTCAAACGATATAGCCTGTTGCTTGATTTGATTCAAGTAATCGATAATCTGTTTTTGAATCTCAATAAGATTATGACGGCATTCATTTAATGTTATCTTAAGTCTGATAATTATTCGATCTAATTCTTCATCATTGACCGTGTCAAAGAAATCCTTTTCTTGACCAATAATAATATTCTCGGTCAATCTGATTAAATTATGAATACTTTCCCGCTTTTCGTCAAACTTTTCAAGTTTAATTTTCTTGATCTTATAGTTTGGCTCACTCTTAAAAGTTGTGTCAATATTTCTTTTCAGATCAATAACATTTCGCATGGTGACAACACCGATACTGCGAAAGGCGCGTTTGATTACGCGTAAATATCCATATTTTCGATTCTCGTTATTTTCATTGTTATAATAGAGAATATTTTGTTTGACATGCTCAATGTGTTCATTTATGAAAGATAGATTAATCTCTTCATTTACTTCGAGGATTTGTTCAAAGAATTGAAGAAATAAATCATCCATTTCAATAAATTCTCCATTTTGTCTGATAACAGAACGATCTATCAGATATTGGATGCGGGCCTGATCCTGGTCTGTAAGATCAAGAGCATTTTCGTATTTAAAGGATAATGATTTTCTTTTGCCAAAGATCTCAGTAAAAAGATTGTGCTCACGACTCAATGTTTTGAGCAATTCCTTTATGGATCCAAATGTATTCATATAATGCGTGTTCTATTTGATCGTGATAATTAGCTACAAATTTAATATAAAGAATTAATTGAAAGTTTATATGTTTGATATAAAAAAGATCTGATCCCCTGTAACAGTATAAAAAAACGGTATGATTTAGATAAAAACTAAATCATACCGTGAAAGAAGTGTATTATGTCACTTTATATTTATTTGTAGGCTGTTCTTTATTTTAGATTAAACTACGATAAGAAGTAATCATTATGATACAAGCTATGATATAAAGTGCTTGGCTATATTGAAAGCTTCTTATTTGCTTGAAATTATTAATGCTGTAAGCAAAGAGATAAAGAAATGCTGTGCCAGCTAACCAAATCGAGTCGTTATACCATAACGGAATTTCCGGATATAAAATGAAAGAAACCGTTAGTCTGGTTATAATTGCTACTAAAAGAGCTATAAATCCAGCATATAGAAATTGCTTTTTAGTTTGAATAATATCGTTAGATATAGAAAATTCGATTCGGAATCGATTATTTAAAATAGAACCGATCAATGCAATTCCGGCGATTACAGAGCTTATTGTCAGAAAAACAACACTTGTGTCAAGTGTTAAAAGATAGCCTTTCAAAAGCCAGTAATTCTCAAGTTCTCGTAATGTGAAAACAGATACACCATCTACCCCATATTGAAAAGTAATTAAAATATACGAAGCCAATGTGATTAATCCGATTTTCAAAGCCAGAAATTTCTTTCGTAAAAATATGGCAATAGAGGCAAGCATAAAAGAATAATAAATTTCTGTTGTAGCTTCATTTGCACTCATCCGGAAATTATTCATATAAACAACAATAGCAGTGAATAACACTTGAATAATATACAATCCATAAATTGTTGTTGATAGATATTTCGTAACTCTTATGAGATACTTGTTGTTTGAATAAAATAATGTTATTAGTAATAATATAATTATAGTGACGCATATAACTATATAGGCATACGCTATATAGTTTCTTATATTGTTACGAATAAAGAACCCGTTAAAATGGAGTAATATAGGATTAATTACTCCGGATTCTCTTTGGGCATTAATCACATTGTCTAACGCTGTATCTGCATAAGCCCAATTATTTGTTCGAATAGCTTCAATTAATTGATTTAAATATATTGCAAATAACTCTTCATTTTCCCAGTATTGAGACTGAAGTTCGGGAGAGGGTGCTTTGTCTCCGGGAGAGGCCCAGCGTTTCTGATCTCTTATTGGGAAAACAGGAATAAATTTTGCATGAGTCAGATCAGTAAGAATTTCCTTTTTTTCATTGAACAATAAAATTTTTTTATCTAAATCTGTCATTTCATGCTGAGGAGTCAGAAGCGTAAGTCTCAGATAGGGGGTTAGTGTATAGTTCTGTTTTCCGTTAAAAAGAGAAAAATAAGAAATATACATATCTCCTGAACCAATCAAATAACTTATTTCAGTATCCGTTTGGTAAATGAGAGGAACACGCCCCCAGATTTCAGGATAGAGTAAAAAGCCCATCACTGCTTGAGTAGGAGTGAATGCTTTAAACTCAGTTCTGTTTGAAATAAATTTAAGTATCTGATTACAGTATACATCGAAAGGAACTATTCGTTTATCAATACCTTCCACAGCAAGCTCCTTGAGTCTGTCAACATGATCTAAAGGAATAGTATAACGCATTAACCTTTCAGCATCAGTACGTTCAATGTCTTGAGCCTTTAGGTTAAATGAGTTTATCATCATTAGTAATAATACTATATGAATGATTTGAATTCTTAAGTTACTAGTTGATTTGTGAAATTTAATTATATCTGAAATACTCATTTAATAAACTGTTTTCTTATTTTGTATATCCTAATTCCTGAGATATCTTCAAGCATACACTTTTAATTATTTCGGCATCTTTATGGATAGTTTCAGGATCAAGTCTGTCTTTAGGTCCAACAAGCCAAATAGAACCACATGGAATTCCTGTATGATCAATAATAGCAGATCCGATACACATAATCCCAGTCATTTCTTCTTCTTTGTCTAAGGCATATCCTAATTCCTGAACATCATGCAGTTCTGATAAATAACTGTCTAAGTTTGTGATTGTTCGATCATTATATCTTATAAAATCAATTTTGTTCAAATAAAAATCTCGCATATTATCAGGCATTGCTGCAATTAGAGCTTTTCCTGGAGCAGAGCAATGTAAATTAATTAATTTACCAGGAGTTAGCACAAAACAAAAAGGATGACTTCCTAATGCTTGTTCAATGAACATGACTTTATCAGAGCTCAAAACGCCAAAACATACTGTTTCTTTTACTTCATCTCTGATATTTTTTAAATATGGAAGAACTATTTCATGTAAATTTCTTTCATGTAATGTTTTAAATCCAAGAGAGAGCATTTTGGACGAAATCATATACCGCTTGCTATTATCGATATAATATACGTAGTTGAGTCGGATTAATGTATGAAGAATACGATAGGCTGTAGTTTGTGATACTTCAACTTTAGAACGTATATCTTGTAGTGTTAATCCTTCTTGAGATTCAACAAGGACTTCCAGAATTTTTAATCCTTTTTCAAGATTCGGAACCTTATATGGGTCTTCTTGAATTTCGGGTGTTTTTTTCATATTTGAAAACGCTTTTCAATACTGAACAAAGATATTCGGATATTATATTTTGACTAATATCTGTAGCGTTAATAAAATTCAATATTACAGCTAATAAATCAATGTTTGGAAATTTATACAATAATCGATTCTGCTGTCACAATGTAAAAAATAGAGCTTCTTTTATGTTATATTGTTATGTTAGTGGTTTTTGTTTAATAAAAAAAGACATATTGAAAAAACGATATTGTAATTGAATTACAGTATGAACTTAAGATATAAAACAAAACTAAGTTCGAACTTTTAAATATCGAACTTAGTTTAAATGTATTTTATAATTTATTCATTGTAATAACTGCAAATGATAAACTGGTTGGACAACATCCTGCACCATTTATTTTTTTATGATGATCCAGATAACATATTGTAGAACTATTATATGTTTCTGCTATTTTCTCAGCAAGTATTCTTGCATTCTGAGGTCGTTTCATTAGAAAATCTTCAAGATGAATATCTGAAAGATTATGTGATGTATCATATTTTTGCTGAATCATATCTTGTAAAGTAGGATTTAATTTACACCACTCCTCAATGAGTATTTTTTTCATTTCAGGTGAAGAATAGATATGGAATCCTGTTTCGTAGTCACACATATATACTAAGTGAGGACAAGATTTTTCAATTAAAAGAGGTGTTTCACTTTCGAAGTCGAAATTATCATTAGGTAAACTATATTTGATTAACTCGGTTCCACAGAAAGGACATTTTACTTCAAAGATGTATTCGAAATTATCATCTTTTCCTTCTTTTAAATAGGTTTGGGGAAATTGTGTAGCAGCCATAATTTTAAGGTTTTATTTTTTATGACTAACAATTAATAAGCTATTTTCGTTCAAATGCTTTTATATCCTTCTTCTCCCCAGCCAAAAAGAGCAAAATCATACAAACATGGATCTTCAGGATTCAATTGAGCTAATTTTTCGGTAATGTATAATGCACTTCGTAATGAGTTGGATGCAGGGATATCTTTCCAGATTGTTCTCGCAATACGGCTTACATGAGTGTCGAGCGGTATAATTAAATTTGATTCATTAATTCCAGTCCATATACCAATATCAACGATGCCATCTTTTCGAACCAGCCAACGCAAAAACAGATTACTTCTTTTGCACGCACTGTTTCTAATCGGATTTCCTACATGCTTGCTCTCAAACAGGGAGTATAATTTATATAACCCGTTCTCAATTCCATCAGTAAATAACACCTCCAGGCTATCATTGTATGTGTAGAATTGATTAAGTCCCTTGCAAATAATGTATAAGTCTCTTTCAAAAAAAGTACGATGAATATTTACAGGCGAATTTTCAAGATTTGACCAATTTCCGGACATGATATATTCATACGGTTTATAGTTCATGAGCTGATGCAATTTTTCGCAGTTGCGTAAAATCATTTCTCGTTTCCCCCAGGTAATAATAGAGGTGAGAAGAGCCGAAATCTCAATATCCTGCAGGGTCGTAAACTTCTTAGGAAATTGTACAGGATCTTTCTCCTCGAAGCTTTTAATATTGTATTTGTTCGCTAATTCGTCTAATCTTTTTTTTATCATATAGTTTTATGAATTGATAAATTTACTCTGTGTCAGATATTCCTGATTGTTTGCGTGAATATACATGACACTTCCATTTTTTATAATATCAATTACTTTTTTACTTATAGCTCTTGGTAGTGCCGGGCAACCCAGGCTGCGACCCAGACGCCCCATTGATTTGATTGTATTCGGATTGGCATAATCAGCACCGTGCATAACGATAGCTCTCTGGCGGGCATTATCGTTAAATCCTTTTTCGAGACCATCCAATAAAAGAGAATACCCATTGGCACCAGTATAAGTACCGGCCGTTTTATAAAATCCTAACGAGCTTTGATAAGATCCGTTTTTATTCGAAAACTTTTCAGCGTAGTTTCCTCCACTGTTTTTGCCGTGTGAAACATAACTCTTAAGCAGGACTTCATGTTTTGATAAGTCAATAACGAAAAGACGTTCTTCGCTTGAAGGTTTAGAGAAGTCGATGAGAGTTAAAATAGGCTTTTGTTTATTGGCTATTTTATTGAATCCTTCAACGGCGTTTTTAAAAACATCATAGGTAATGTATTTGTCCAAGTTTGTTTTTACGTATAATGCCTGAATAGTATCAATAGCAGTTGTACTTACTTGCAGCGAACTGTCTGCATCAATCGTGTTTGATGTTTTAGATGAAGCAGAGTGAGCATTAAGAGATGAAATAGTCAGAACAATACCTAAGGTAAGAAAAGAGGAAAAAGTTAATGCTTTCTTTAACATATAGATTTATAATTAATATAAGTTACTCATATACAAATACAATTGTTGAATAAGGATCAATCCAATTATATAAAAATTCAGCATGAGAAGTCGCATTCCGCACACACATATGTGAACGGGGTGTCGTTCCGAGTGTCGGAGAAAATTCTATATGGGCAGTTGCCGGGAGATTCACGGGTATGCCATGTAAATATCCTCCTCCCGAAAAGCGGGTTGCAAAGGGTGCATAGCCACCGATCTCTTGCGAACCGTCAATATAAAATTTCATTTCTTTTGTCCTGTTTTGAGTGATAAAAATACCTAATGGAGTAGCCTTTTTAAAAGGAGGACGTTCCATTCCGGTTGTTACAGGATTAAGACTTCTTGCCAGCCAGACTGTATCGACAGCTTCTAATGTTGCTATATTTTCATTTTTACGATCAATAAATATAGTTTTAAGAAATCGGATTGGACCAATTTTTTGAACATATCTATTGGGTATATACCAAATACCTTTGGGTAATAGTAATTCGACTTTTGTAGCAACTGAATCTTTATTTAATATGGCAGCAACAGATCCATCTAATGCATATCGGACTAATGTATCAAGATTGCTGTTGAAATATAATGGAATAGCCTGATTGCGGCTAATGCCAAAAGTATCAGTTATTTGTTTGTATTTATCCACTCTGTTTGGTTCGACAATAGGAGATATACCTTTTTGATTTTTATAATTTGTCAGAACCGCAAATAGAAAATTCCGATTTTGGAAATTTGCTAAGGTGTCTAAATATTCTCCGATTTTCTCCCATTGATAAGATCGAGGCTCTTTTCCGACAGTGTATTCGTCTGCCAAAGTATATTTGTCATAAAGCAATTCTTTACGAATGGTTGCTGAGAAAAAAGCAATTACTCCACAAATAATGAGAGTAGGAGTCAGAATAGTAAATGGATTCAGATGTTTCATAGTATTACCGATTCATCTCTCTTCCGATCTACTCTATACAAATATATAGAATTTGATTGAAAGAGAGATGTGTTTTTGAATTATTGTTTTCTTTTCAGATATTGTTATGTTTGAGCTGGTTATGTACTCAATTATAAGAGAAAGAGCCGTTGTCTGATTGGTTTCATTTAATCAATAACGACAATTATTGTAGCGTCTACAGGAGCCCAGTCATAAATAAATTTTGCATGCGATGTTGCATTTCGTACACACATGTGAGACCGCGGAGATGTTCCTAATGTAGGAGAGTACTCGATTAATGCAGTAGCCGGTAACTCGACAGGGACCCCGTGAATATAAGCACCTCCGGAAAAACGGTTTGCAAAAGGTGCATATCCTGCAACACCGGTTCCTTTATCTTTGTTATAAACCATTTTCTCCTCCTTTGCCTGTAATACGAAATAACCAAGCGGCGTTGCTTTTTTATAAGGAGGATTGTCTAATCCTGTTGTTGCCGGATTTATACTGCGTACATACCACGTATTATCCTGCTCTTCAAGTGTTACAATGTTTTGATTAAGCCTGTCTATTACGATCACTTTTGTAAATTTGGTCGCATCAATAGGTTTAATGTATTTATCCGGTATATACCAGGAACCATGAGGTGTAATTATATTGCAATAAGATGCATTGTTTTCGGTCTTTGCAATTCCAACCCAAGTACCGTCATGAGCATAACGGACAGCCGTTTTTAGATCTGCACTATTATACAGTGGAATGGCCTGATCCCTTTCATAGCCATAAGCATCTTGAATTTCATGATATTTATCTATGGAATGATTTTCTACTATAGGAGCAATACCCTTTATGTTTTTATAATTCGTAAGAACTCCGAATTTACTATTTGAATCCTCAAATGATTCAACCTCATTTAAAACAGAGTCAATCTTATTCCATTGGATAATATGCATTTTTTTACCGACATAAGTTGTGTCAGCTAATGTATATTTGGTAAAAGTCAAATCCTTTTTGATGGTTGCACTATTAACAGTAGTAAATGCACCAATCGTCAAAACTAAAAAAGCTGATTTTCGGAAGCTTCTTTTTGTGTTCGATAAAACTGTTTTCTTTCTAATGAACATAAGTCTTTATAATTAAATGTGTAATCATAGATAAACAGACTCATATTCTTACTTATACTCTCAAAAACTACACTCATCTAAATCTGGAAATGGTATTTGAAGTTGGCATTCGGGTTCAGTTTTCCTATAAGGAAGAGAGAGTGAAAGCCCCAGTAAACGCACACCTTTTTCCGCTATTATTGTTTCGTCTAATAAATTAAAAGCTAGTTCGAGAATATCAGTCGCCTCATCTAATATCCTATTAACAGTCTTGCTTTTAGTTTTGATTGAAAAATCTTTATATTTAACTTTTAACGTAAGTGTTTTTGATTTGAAGTTATTGCGTTCGATACGCTTCATCAAATCAGGCAAAAGTAGATTGATTTCCTGATGCATATCACTTATCAAATAGAGATCTTCTTCAAATGTGTTTTCGCAACCGACAGATTTACGGATATAAGTGTTTTCAACTAATCGATGGTCAATTCCCCGGGAGAATTGATAATATACAAGACCCTGTTTCCCGAAATGATGAGTCAGGAAGTGTATCTCGCAGGCACGTAATTCTTTACCGTTTGTTATACCTAATTTCTTCATTTTCTCGGCAGTGACTTTACCTACACCCCAAAAAGCCTCAATGGGCAGATCTAATAAGAATTTATCAATAGCATCCGGATGGATGATACACAGCCCGTCAGGTTTACGATAGTCAGAGGCTAACTTAGCCAGAAATTTATTGTAGGAAACACCGGCCGAAGCAGTTAAGTCTAATTCATCTTTGATTCGTTGTTTAATCTCAGACGCAATATGCATTGCTAAAGCGATATTTTTCTTATTGACAGTTACGTCGAGAAAAGCTTCATCGTAGGAAAGAGGTTCTATAAGCTCGGTGTAATCCGAAAAGATCTCATGAATCTGTCTGGATACTTCGCGGTAGACATGCATCCTTGGATTTACAAAAATGGCATGCGGACACAATGCTTTAGCTTTTAGTCCGGGCATAGCAGAGCGAATCCCATATTTTCGGGCTTCATAGCTTGCTGCAGAAACGACACCTCGTGCTTCGGATGAGCCAACTACTACAGGTTTCCCTTTAAGTTCCGGAAAATCTCTTTGCTCAACCGATGCATAAAAAGCATCCATGTCTATATGTATAATTTTTCGTAGATCCATTAGATGCAAAGCTATAAATAAATTGATCATTATCAGTTGTAAGTTTTTTGAAATAGCGTGAAAAAATGAGTGGGTATCTGAATCTTTTTAGATTATAAATTGTTTCTTTTAAATATAGATGATAGGTAATCTAATAATTAATCAATTATGAAAGATTTAGCAGCGATCAGACGCGAATATATTAAAGGTAAATTGGAGAGAAAAGATCTGAATCTAAATCCAATGATTCAATTTAAAAGATGGATGGATGAAGCTATTGCAGCTGGCGAATTAGAGCCGACTGCAATGAATTTAGCAACAGTGGATAGTCATAAAATACCACATGTAAGAACAGTTCTTCTCAAAGATATAACGGCTGAAGGATTAGTCTTTTTTACTAACTACCAAAGTAATAAAGGCCGTCAAATGGATCAGAATCAATTTGTAGCTGTGAATTTTTTCTGGCCTGTACTTGAAAGACAAGTGCGGATTGTAGGGAAAGTGAAAAAAACATCTGCTGATATCAGTGATATGTATTTCAATATAAGACCCGAGAACAGCAGAATAGGGGCATGGGCCTCGCCTCAAAGTCGTGTTGTCGATGATAAATGGGTTGAAATGCAATACGAAATGTATAGTGTTATGGAACAAGAAAAAGAACTTATCAGACCAACGCATTGGGGTGGATATATTATTCAACCTTTTGAGTTTGAGTTTTGGCAAGGAAGACCTAACCGATTACATGATCGATTTGTATATTTACGGGATGCAGATAAAAATTGGAGTATTGATCGTTTAGCTCCTTGAGTCTGATTCAATGCCAACTCATACCTTTCGAATGCTTTCATATTTTTTGATCACAAAAATAGATATGTCCTTTTTTATCTGAAATAAACCGTCGAGGAGGTGCATACTTAGCAGATTAGAAATTTGTGAAAAAATCGGATATATGGCCTTGTTAACTTTTCGACCCAAAAAAGTTGGCAAGGCCACTCTGGTTTCAATGATATACGTATATGTTGTCAATGATATACGTATTTGGTTTCGATAAAATGCGTATATGGTGATTATGAAACACGTATTTGATAAGCCCAATATACGTATTTGATTTTTTATAATTCGTAAGAGTGTGGGATTAGATACGTACCAAAAATATTTTACATACGTATGTAAATCTGATTAGATAGGGGAAATTGGAGTAACGACACAGTATATCTCTGAAAAGATACGGTATGTCTTCGCAACGATACGGTGTATCTTTTAAAAGAAACGGCGTATTTTTTCAGAGATACACCGTATAATTTAGTCAGTATCCGGATTCATTTTATACGCTCTCTACAAAAGTTTTTTTTGCGTTTTATCTGCAACATCTGCAACAATCTCCCGAAACCCTTTGTGGATCGGGATTTTCGCTGTTGCAGATGGTTGCAGATGAAATTCGATCTGCAACGCGTAATTGTCTATAAAATAGTTGTTTGTATAGGTGTTGCAGATGTTGCAGATAAAACTTCGAATTTTGTTAGTAGTAAGATTCTTTGACAGAATCTAAAATATTGACGAAAGACTATAACGAGTCATTTTTACTTGAAAGATTGACTATTGGGCCGGTCGGTTTAACCATTTTTGTCGGAGAAAAACTATCTATTAAACG
>JBOFIZ010000097.1:0-1863 GCA_051650425.1 Bacteroidales bacterium | reverse complement strand
CTAAATACCTTGGATGAAAATGGAAAGTTTTATTCAAATCACGTTATCCCTGATGCTTTGGTAACATCAGCTAAAGCGTCCTCACTCTATCCATTTACGGTTCATGCTGTTATATTAGAGCAATCTGCATTTGGTCTATTCTGGGAGTGGTATACCATTACATTTCTGGGATTGGTTAGTATGTCGTTGGTCTGCTCTACTGTTATATATCGATTGACATGCAAACCACTTTCATTCTCCCATGAAATTGAGCATGCAATATCTACAAATCAATTTATTCCATATTTACAACCTATTGTTGATGCAAGAAATAAAAATATTGTTGGGGCAGAGGTGCTGATGCGCTGGCAACATCCAACGGAGGGATTGATTAGCCCTGAGGTGTTTATTCCGCACGCAGAGACCTCTGGGTTAATCATAGAGATGACGAGTAATATAATTCATGCGGTTGTGGATTATATGCTTCTAAATAAGGCGTTGTTTAATCCAAATTTTCACGTCGCTTTTAATATATCAGCAAACCATTTTGATGACGATACCATCTTAAAAGATGCTATAGCATTTTATGAGCGTACTGCTATCTATGAATGGCAGCTTATCCTTGAATTAACCGAAAGAATGGTTTTGGTTGATTCTGATGTCGTCAAGGAAAGACTGCATGCCCTTCGAAGGATTGGTGTTGAAATTGCGCTGGATGATTTCGGTACCGGATACTCTAGTTTAACAACACTACAATCGTTTAGATTTAATTCGATTAAAATAGATCAGTCTTTTGTTGCAAAGATTAGTGATGAAGTCGGTGATGAAGATGCATCGCGTCATATAGTTGATAGTGTTATCTCTTTGGCTAAAAAGTTAGGCCTTACGCTGATTGCAGAGGGTGTTGAAAATATATACCAAGAGAAGTATCTGTGTGATAAAGGTGTGCAATTATTACAAGGTTATCTTTATAGCCCTCCTGTGACATTGGATAGCTTCACTAAGTTAATGGTGAATAAAGGTATTATTAAGTGATTCTGCATTTTATAGGGTGATGAAATTTTATGCGTATTTCATTTTGAATCTATAGCCTTGCAATAAGCTTATAAAACTATCACTTTAAGATTTTAGTAAGACTTGGGAATCGAATATTATTAGAGGGGAGGTATACGTAGTAGAACGTAGCTCCCCTTTTATTATGGAGCGATCTTTTATTCTTCTATTTTTACTGAGTCTTAAAAATCAATGTGTCATATCTTCATAAAATCCAAGCTTACCCTTCATTTCGGTTTTGAAAATTAAGGGAGTAGGTGAATTAGATAAGAATACATAGCTGTTTTCTTCCCCTTTAAATACAGCGTAGAATCTAAAAACTATATCTCGGTATATGTCATCTAGATATGCATCAACATCTAATTTGGGGTGCCTCGTGTCAGCTAGTATTTTACTGTCCAGTTGAATTATGGACACAGTGTTACCAGAGTATCCCCAAAGCATGACTTTTTTGTTTAGCGAGGATGTAAGGTGCTCTTTTTGAATTATGGTCAGGATTCCCATGTAACATTTTCCGTGAGCATCAAATGCCGGAGTCATAGTTTTGGTCTCAAAATTGCACCCTAGCCCGTTAATAAATGGAAAAAAAGTAAAGATAGAGGTTGCAGCTAGAGTCAAGATTAGAAAGAGTTTACTTGATTTTAACTTCTTTGATGATATGAACTGCATCATACGATCTTCCTAAGGCATAGATTCCAGCAGGTTTGTTTTTCGCGTTGAACTGGTTAAATATATCGTTTTCTATCGCGCATACTTTAATTTTTTCATTGATTTTTTTACATTCAATATTTGGTTGGCTAAATAAAAAGAACGATTTTATTGTAACTAAAG
>JBOFIZ010000096.1:0-4615 GCA_051650425.1 Bacteroidales bacterium | reverse complement strand
GTTCCTGCAATTGCTATTTTAGGATCTGTGTCGGTAAATAAAGCATTTACGGATTTTGGCGGAATCAGTGCGTGGTTTGATATTCTGCCGACAGAATCAATGTCATTCACTACGGCTATTGGTATTTGTATTGCGTCATTTATCAGCGGCGGCAGTTTGACTCCTGACTTTACACGATTTGCTAAAACGCCTAAAATATCAGTTTCGACCACTGTACTGGCTTTTTTTATAGGCAACTCATTGATGTTTTTCTTCGGGGCTGTCGGAGCTGCTTTCTATCAGCAATCTGATATTTCGGATGTAATGCTTAAACAAGGAATGATTGTCTGGGCTATCATTGTTCTGGGGCTGAATATCTGGACTACGAATGATAATGCGATTTATGGTTCCGGATTGGGTTTTGCTAATATAACAAAGATGCCTAAAAAGGTATTCGTCCTTATTAATGGTGTAGTAGGTACAGGACTGTCTTACTTCCTATACAATAATTTTGTAGAGTGGTTGAATTTCCTGAACATATTGATTCCATCGGTAGGAGGAGTGCTTTTGGCTGATTTCTTTCTGGTGCATAAACGTCAGTATCTGAATATGGATGAACACAAATTCTGTACGATTCGATGGAGTGCAATCATTGCATGGGGATTGGGAGCTTTGGCTAGTTTTACACTGCCGGGTATTGCTTCATTGAATAGTGTATTGGTTTCAATGTTTAGTTATTGGGTTCTTTCAAAGTTCATTAAAGTAAAAGAGATATAAAAAAAAGGAGGTCGTCTGACCTCCTTTTTTTATGCTAACAATGCATTCTCAGCATTGGTGACTTTATCGAAATGGAACTCTTGAAGAGTTGTTGAAAATAAATCTTTGATTTGTTGATTACATAAATTACCGATACTGCCTTCATGCGTATGTGATATGGATTTGTCATGTTGGAAATTTCCATTTTCAATATCCATACCTACCTTTTTATAAGCATCCCGGAAAGGCATTCCTTCGCGTGCTAAGCGATTCACTTCTTCAACACTGAAAATCAGCAAATATTTGTCATCATCAAGAATCTGCTCATTGACTTTCATAAGAGACATCATCTCATTCACCATAATCAGACAGTCTTTTAATTCTTCGAAAGCAGGTAAGAATACTTCTTTGATAATCTGCATATCTCTGAAATAGCCTGAAGGCAGGTTGTTCATGATCATCATGATTTGCTGAGGCAAAGCCTGAAGCTTATTGCATTTGGCACGTGTCAATTCGAATACATCCGGGTTTTTTTTATGAGGCATGATGCTTGATCCGGTCGTGTATTCATCAGGTAATTTAATGAAACCGAAATTCTGACTGTTGAACATACATGCATCAAAAGCCAGTTTAGAAAGAGACCCGGCTATTGATGCGATCGCAAAAGCAACGGATCTTTCCATTTTTCCTCTTCCCATTTGTGCGTAAACTACATTGTAGTTCATTGAATCAAATCCAAGAAGTTCAGTAGTCATTGTGCGGTTAAGCGGAAATGATGAGCCATAACCTGCTGCCGATCCTAAAGGATTCCGGTTGCAGATACGATAAGCCGCTAACAATAATTGCAGGTCATCGGCTAAAGACTCAGCATAAGCTCCGAACCATAGACCAAAAGATGAAGGCATAGCTATTTGCAGATGGGTATATCCCGGCATCAGAACATTTTTATAACGATCGCTTTGAGCGATTAATGTATCAAATAGCGTTTCGGTTAATTCAGCAATATCTTTCAATTGCGTACGGGTGAAAAGCTTCAGGTCTAATAGAACCTGATCGTTTCGCGAACGACCGCTGTGAATCTTTTTACCTAAATCGCCCAATTCACGTGTAAGCATCAGCTCAACCTGTGAATGTACATCTTCTACTCCGTCCTCAATAACGAAAGTTCCATCTTCCGCCTTTTTATAGATCGATTTCAGCGCATCCAAAAGAACAGGAAGCTCATTTTTTTCGATCAGCTCAATAGACTCAAGCATCTTGATGTGTGCCATTGATCCCAATACATCATACTTTGCAAGATACAAATCCATTTCACGGTCTCTGCCGACTGTAAAACGCTCAATATCTTTATTCACTTCTTTATCTTTTTGCCATAACTTCTGTGCCATCTTGGTATAGTTTACGTAATTGAGAATAAGTTCGATTTAATAAGGTAGTCTGGAAAGCGCATCAGCAATTTTATTCACCCCGTCCTTAAGTTTTCCGCCAACCATTGGTTTCAGTAAGAATGGGATATCAGCTTTCAACGTGATACGCATTTTTGTGTCTGTAGCAGTTACTTCAACCAATTGAATCCAAAGATTAAATGGGAGTGGAGACTGGTCTGCACCAAATTTAATAGTCTTAAATTCTTCACGCTCTTCGATGCGGATTCCTACCTTTCCGACAGGCGACACCGAGAAGCTGCATGAATCTCTGTCAAAACAAAGATCACTGATTTTATCTTGTGGAATCAGGTGCTTAACTTTTTCCAGATTTGATAAATCAGACAGTTTATTGAATATTGATTCGCTTGAAGCGTAGATTGTTTTTGTTTCGCTTACGTATGTTTCCATAAGTTGTTTTATTCTTTCAATTAGACGACAAGAGACTCAAAAGCTGATCTTAGAACGCTGTCTATGCTCTTGAGTCTCTTTCTTTTATTTTCTTTTATTTCTTATCTTATTTGTCCAAACCCCATTTAGCAGGATCTTTACGCCACTCTTTAAGTGTTTCTACTTCATCAGCTGCGATATAAGAAATATTCAATGCTTCTTCAACGATTGCATTGTAATTGCTCAAAGTCAGCAAACGTACACCTGCCTCTTTGAATTTCTGATTTGCGATCGGGAAATCGTACGTAAAGATAGCAACCATACCAACTACTTCACAACCGGCCTGGCGTAAAGCTTCTACAGCTTTCAAGCTGCTTCCGCCTGTAGAGATAAGATCTTCTACTACGACTACTTTCTGACCCGGACGGATATCACCTTCGATAAGGTTTGTCATCCCGTGATCTTTTGCTGCCGAACGAACATATCCGAATGGCAATCCCATTTGATCAGCTACTAATGCACCTTGAGCGATGGCTCCTGTTGCAACACCTACGATTACATCAACTTCTGCAAATTGTTCCATAACCGTTCTCGTCAATTCCGTACGAATGAAGTTACGAACTTCTGTGTAAGATAATGTTTTACGATTGTCACAGTAAATAGGCGATTTCCATCCCGAAGCCCATGTGAAAGGGTTCGCAGGTTGAAGTTTTACGGCTTTTACTTTCAATAATTTCTCCGCTACAAGATGTTCCAATTTTTTCATAAATTCAAGAGATTTATATTCGGCACAAAAATATAAAAATGTGCCGGATTTGCATAAGCTTCTTTTTGTTTAAATCGGATTTAATTGAGCGTTTTAACACTGTCTGATGCGATATTTGTCTCCGTTATTGCTTTTACAGGCACTTCCGGAAACGTTTTGTTCTTATTGATCAGACTTACTGCTTCTTGAATTGATTTGTCATTTTGCAGGAATATCGGATAAAAAGCATCATCTCCTAATATATTTCTGGCAGTATAAGCATATAGCTGAGTCAGTAAAAGCGGTTCTGCTTCTTCGATCATATACGGTCTTCTGCGTACTCCTTTCTTTTCAGCAAAATCAACAAATTCAGGAAGAATCGTTGTGCTGTCAAGGTGAGAAACCAATGCGCGGTAATCCTTATACTTCTTCAGCTCTTCTCTGTTTTTGTCTGTATAAGCAAAGGCAAACTGATACATCAGACCTCTGTTAAATACCAGGTTGAAATAGGAATTCATACCAATCGTATCACGAGGAATAAAGATGTCCGGCATGATACCGCCACCGCCATAAACCGTTCTTCCGTTCAGCGTCTCATACTTCAGGCTTTCATTTACCTTAATACTGTCTTTCGAATCAAATTCACCGTGCATATAGCGATTCAGAATGTCAGTCTGATAATCATCATTTTTTCCTAGCTCGTATTCTTTCTGAATGCATCTGCCTGACGGAACGTGATAACGGGCAATTGTTAAGCGTAAAGCAGATCCGTCATAGAACGGGATTTGTTGCTGAACAAGACCCTTTCCGTAGCTTCTTCGTCCGATAATTGTACCACGATCATTGTCCTGAATAGCTCCTGCAAAGATTTCACTAGCCGAAGCAGACCATTCGTCGATAAGTACAACGATAGGTGTATTCTGGAAGGTTCCCGAACCATTCGAACGGGCCTCACTACGTGGCGAGTTGCTACCTTCTGTATATACGATTAACCGGTCTTTTGGTAAAAACTCATTAATCATATTAATCGCAGCATCCATATAACCACCAGAGTTTCCTCGCAGGTCAATGATAATGCCGTTTACTTTTTGTTTGTTCAATTTTGCAAGGGCACTGATAAATTCATCGTAGGTCGTCGCCCCGAATTTATTGACTTTAATCAATCCGACACCCGGTGCCGGCTGATACGTTACGTCGATACTGTTAACAGGGATATCTCCGCGGGTAATGGTAAAATCAAGCGGTGTTTTAGATGTGTTACGTTTAATACCTAACTTAACTTTAGTACCTTTCTGGCCACGCAGTTTTTTCATAACGGCAT
>JBOFIZ010000095.1:0-7619 GCA_051650425.1 Bacteroidales bacterium | reverse complement strand
TATGGAAGCAACGCCAAATGACGAGCTCTTTTCACAGCTTGAGCGATTCTGCGTTGGAACTTCAAAGAAGTACCTGTGATACGACGAGGAAGGATTTTACCTTGCTCGTTCAAGAATTTTTTCAAGAACTCAGCATCTTTGTAATCGATGTAACGAATACCACTTTTTTTGAAGCGACAATATTTTTTCTTTTTAACGTCTACTGTCGGTGGTGTAAGATATCTAATTTCAGCATTTTGTGCCATGACTTATTCCTCCTTTAATTAAGCTTTAGTTGATTTAACTGATTTTCTTTTTGCAGCATATTCAGCAGCAAATTTATCCATTTTGAAAGTCAAGAAACGAATAACGCGCTCGTCACGACGATATTGCAATTCGATTTTCGCAACTACTTCTGGATTAGCTTTGAATTCAACCAAGTTATAGAAACCTGTAGATTTCTTTTGGATAGGATAAGCTAGCTTTTTCAAGCCCCACATCTCTTCATTGATGATTTCCGCACCTTCTGCTTTTAGAAGGTCAACAAATTTTTCTACCGCTTCCTTCATCTGAACATCAGATAAAACGGGAGTTAAAATGAAAACGGTTTCGTAATGATTCATAACTTTAATTTTACTTATTAAGTTTCACATTTTTGCGATGCAAATGTAGAAACAATATTTGGAACTACCAAATTTTTACTCGTGTAATACTCAGAACTTCTTTATTTTGATTCACGGAATGGGCTGAACAGAACGACCGAACGGACTCAATGCCAAAGCCATAAGCTTGAAATGCTGAATTCCAAATGGGAATCCGATAATCGTGATACAGAACAACACTCCAAGCAATAGATGTGTCAATGCAATCCATACACCGCCTATAAAGAACCAAATAATATTCATAACTGCTGATAAGCAACCTGTCGAAGCATGATCAACTACAACTTCCTGACCGAAAGGCATCAGCGCAAACAGTCCCATCTTAAAAGCTTGTACTCCAAAAGGTATTCCTATTATAGTACAACACATAATTAATCCAGAAATCATATATTCTAAGGCTATTGCTAACCCACCGAATAAAATCCATATAACATTTCCTAAACAACTCATAGAATTATATGTTTATATTTATATAACTGCATGTAAAAGTAATAAAAGCATTTTGATTTACAATATCCGGAATTAAAATCAAAAAAAAGATATAAAATCAAGGCAATAGTTGCATGTATGAAAACAATTCTATTATTTAGCTTTCAAATTTAGAACTAATACAATATTTACAATGAGTACGCATATATCAAGAAAAGAAAATGTTCACAAAAACATATTTACAAGAATCTTTCTGTTTTATTATGAGGGATTCAAAAGTATGACATTAGGCAAAACGTTGTGGCTTATCATAATTATTAAATTAGCTATCATGTTTGGTATATTAAAATTATTCTTTTTTCCGAATTTCCTCAACTCTCATTTTGAGACTGAAAAAGAAAAATCGGAATATGTAGGAACACAGTTAATCGAAAAAAGCAAATAAAAATAACAACAACACTTAAACTATTTAACAAACAATAAAAGTATGGAAGAAGCAGTTTTATGGGCAAGAGCCCAATTTGCATTAACCGCTATGTACCATTGGCTATTTGTACCCTTAACATTAGGGCTTGGTGTCATAGTATCTATCATGGAAACAATGTACTATCGTACAGGTAAGGAAGAATGGAAAACTATCACTAAGTTTTGGATGAAACTTTTTGGTATCAATTTTGCCATTGGCGTTGCTACAGGTTTAATATTGGAGTTTCAGTTTGGAACAAACTGGTCAAACTACAGTTGGTTTGTAGGAGATATTTTTGGAGCACCACTGGCTATTGAAGGAATAATGGCATTCTTCATGGAATCAACATTTATTGCAGTTATGTTCTTCGGATGGAATAAAGTCAGTAAAGGATTTCATCTAGCTTCGACTTGGTTAACCGTATTAGGCGCAACAATATCTGCATTATGGATCTTAGTTGCAAATGCATGGATGCAATATCCTGTCGGAATGGAGTTCAATCCTGAGACAGTAAGAAATGAAATGGTATCTATTGAAGCATTCAAAGAAATTATAACATCACCAGTTGCTGTAAATAAATTCTTCCATACAGTTCTTTCCGGGTGGGTCGTTGGGTCTACATTTGTCATAGGTATCAGCGCATGGTTCCTTTTAAAGAAGCGCTCTATAGAAATGTCGAAGAAAAGTATTTCTATCGCTGCTCCTTTCGGTATAATAGCAATGGTACTTGCTCTAGTAACAGGAGACGGATCTGCATATCAGGTTGCTCAAAAACAACCTATGAAACTTGCTGCAATGGAAGGTTTATATGTTGGTAGTGACCATCAGGGCTTAGTCGCTTTCGGTATACTTAATCCTGAAAAGACCAGAGCGAAAGACAGTATTGATCCATTTATTTTTAAGGCAGAAATTCCTGATTTACTATCTCTACTTGCATACAGAAGAGCCGAAGCTTTTGTCCCGGGTGTCGATGACCTATTAAATGGAGGATTCAAACTTGAAGATGGAACTATCGCTCTATCCGCACAGGAAAAAATGGAAAAAGGTAAAGCTGCTGTAGAAGCATTGAAAGGCTTTAAATTAGCCAAAGCTGCCAAAGATGAAAATAAAGCTGCTGAATATCATCAGATAATAAAAGACAATTACGCATATTTCGGTTATGGCTATATCCAGGACGAGCAACAATTGGTTCCACCTGTTGCACTTGTATTCTATGCTTTCCGTGTAATGGTTATTTGCGGTTCGGCATTATTGCTATTATTCATTATCACGTGGTTTTTAAACAAACGAGATAAAATGGAAAAATTCAGATGGTTTTTATGGATTTGTATTGCTGCAGTTCCTATGGCATATTGTGTTGCTGAAGCCGGATGGGTAACAGCAGAAGTAGGTCGTCAACCTTGGATCATCGAAAGTATCATGCCTACATTCGCTGCTATGTCAGATGTTTCTGCATCATCTGTTAAAATAACATTTACTTTATTCTGTATTTTATTCACAACGTTACTTATTGCAGAATTAGGTATTATGTTTAAACAAATCAAAAAAGGATTCTAGACAAACCCATTTAAACATAACCATTTAAAATACAAATAAAATGGACTACGCATTATTACAGCATTATTGGTGGTTTATCATCTCGCTTTTAGGAGCATTACTCGTGTTTTTGCTTTTTGTACAAGGCGGACAAACCCTTCTTTATACGATAGGAAAAAATGATATTGAAAAAACAATGATCATTAACTCCTTAGGACGAAAATGGGAGTTCACTTATACAACCTTGGTTGTATTTGGCGGTGCTTTTTTCGCATCATTTCCTCTTTTTTATTCAACAAGTTTCGGTGGAGCTTATTGGGTATGGATGGCCATATTAATCTGCTTCGTTATTCAGGCTGTAGCTTATGAGTTCCGTATGAAAAAAGGAAATCTATTAGGTCAGAGAGGTTATGAGATATTTTTGCTCATCAACGGATTTGGAGGATTACTTTTATTAGGAACAGCAGTTGGTACATTTTTTACGGGATCGGAATTTCTGGTTGATAAAAATAATATCACCAATACAGGAATGCCAATTATATCTCGTTGGATGAATCCAGCATTAGGACTTGAAGCTGTATTAAATCCCCGGAATTTATTATTGGGTGTATCTGTATTTTTCTTAGCCAGATCTATCGCATCGTTATATTTTATGAATAATATCGATGATGCTACAATCTTTGGCAGAGCAAAAAAACAAGTACTTATAAATACTGTTTTATTCTTAGGTTTCTTTTTACCATTCCTTATCTGGACGTTATTAGCAAATGGATTTGCTGTTGACCCGCTAACTAATGAAGTTTATATGGAACCTTATAAGTATGCCCTTAACTATATTCAGCTACCGGTTCTCGGTGTTCTTCTTTTAGCTGGAGTTGTTTTATATCTTTTTGGAACAGCAAAGGCTGCATTTAGCAAACATTACACAGCCGGTATTTGGTTTAGTGGTATTGGAGCTACGTTGGTTGTATTATCATTATTTTTAAATTTGGGATACAATAACACCTGCTTTTACCCTTCTACTTATAACCTACAAAGCTCATTAACTATTTACAACAGCTCATCAAGCAAAGTTACTTTAGAAGTAATGAGTTATGTTTCCTTATTGGTTCCATTTGTCCTTGCTTATATCTTCTATGCATGGAGAGCTATGGACAAACAGCCAATTACAGAGAAAGAAATGGAAACACCAACCGAACATAAGTATTGATTCATTTTCCATTAAATAAAAAAACCATCAAAGTTTAGATTAAAACTTTGATGGTTTTTTTATTTCAACATACTATATAACAATAGCACTTTATACTTCTTTATTTGGTTTTATAAATCCGAAATTAGGCTCAAAAGAATCAATATGTCTTAAGCGCTTCTCTTCAAGAATTTCATCCACTTTAATAAGAATACCTGTTTCTTCTACTTGACCAAACTCTTGATTGATTGCAGTACCAAAAACTTTCATTTTCGGAGAAAGCCCCATGTAAGCATTTACTAAAGGTGGAATATTCAAACCTTCTTTGCGAACCATTTGATTTAATATCTTATAGTCTGCTTTAAAGTCATTTTCTATAAGAATTTCACCAAAGTGATATTTACCTTCATGATCCAGCAAAGGGTTAATAGGCTCTACAAGTTTCTCAGCATCTCCAAAATGTTTTTGAAGAAAGTACAGAATCATATCTCGCGCTTCACTTTTATAACTTGGATACATAGTCATTTTTCCAAAAAAGTATTGCATCTGAGGATGTACAACTGTTAATGCCCCTAAACCATCCCATAAGTTATCCAGAGCAAAAAGACCTTTAGCTCCAGCGCGAGATGACTGATATTCTAATGTAACAAAAGATCGGCCTAATTCTAACGTTTTTGGCAAATATTCAGTAATAAACTTATCTGAAAAATGAAACAAATGAGCCATTGCTAGACGAGGGTGTCCATCTGAATCAAAAGCAACTTCATCTCCAAACAGAAATCTGTATCCACCCAAAATCTCCTCTGCATCAGGATTCCAAACTATCAATTGCTGATAGGGTCTATCCATTGTGTCGAACTCGTCCAAATCAATAGGCAATCCTGTTCCACCCCCTGCATCTCTAAAAGCTATTTCTCTTAATCGCCCAATTTCGCGAACAGTATTTGGAGCATTATGATAATCTATTACATAAATCTCATTATTTGCTTTATTTGTTCTACGAAGCATCCTCTCCGGAGTAAGTTCTGATTTTATCAACGACTTATCTACGGCTTCGATAATGTTTTGCATAAATTCGTTTTTTGATTTCATCAGCCCACTGCTTGTGTGAGCGTTCCGATTCTAAGTCCTTATAAGAGATAGGATCTCCAATATGTATAATAAATTTTTGATTTCGCTTATTAAAAAGCTCTCGTGGTAAAAAAAGCATATCAATATTCAATTTGATATTCATTTTTTTTCTCCAATATGAAAACTTATAAAAAAATTTAGAATTCTCTGCCTCAAAATATACCGGAACAATATCCCGCTTATATTTAATTGCTTGCGCAACAAATGTTTTTTTCCAATCTAAATCTTCAACTTGTCCATTTTCATGTAATCGGGAAACCAGCCCTGCAGGAAAAATTGCAAGCTGAATATTTGACTCCAAAGCTTCCGTTAGAATATTTAAATGTCCTTTTGATTGAGCTCCATGTTTATTTATAGGAATAAATAAAGGCGCCAGCGGTTGAACATGCATAAGCAAATCATTAACCACAAATCTTATATTATTTCCAAAACGAGTACCTAATGCTGAAAGCAGTGCAATACCATCTAACCCTCCTAGCGGATGATTTGAGGCAAAAATATATTTTCCATCCAGCGGAATTTTCTCTAATCCTCGAATCTCAATCCCCCCCGACAAGTCTTTGATTACAGCATCGGCAAACTCTAAGCCTATTTTCCCTTCATTCGATATTAGAACATGATTCAAGTCATCTTGGTGAATGATACGCTTCAAAAGACGAAATAAAAAGGAAGGCATCTTTTTAGCTAAAGAAGGTGCTTTCTTTTTAATTACATGTTCAACATCAATATATTTATTTTTTACTGATTGCATTTCGTTATTCATAAAAACGGGACAAATTTACGCCTTTTATTATATATATCCGTTTTAATCGTTTAAATTTTTACCAGTATTTATCCGTTAATAGAATTTAAATATACCGTAAGTAACTCTATCAAATGCATAAAATCACAAAATCATCCCTACTCTTACTAATATCTGAGAGACTATATCTGCTACAGATAAGTCTGCTTGATCGATAGCAATAACATACTTAGAAGCCTTATAATACGGGTATCTTTTAACCAAACTATCATGCACAAAAGAACTCAATTCCATATCGCTTTTTGTTGCAATAAGAGGTCTTTTATCTTTCGCCTTTGATAATCGATTAATTAAAATAGACTCAGATACATCTAATAATACTGTAATACCTTTATCGTTCATATATCTCATATTGTCACCAAAAGCAGGTGTACCTCCTCCTGTTGAGATTATCACATTCTCATAAGAAGAAACTTCCATGAGCATTCGTCTTTCAATTTCTCTAAATCTTAACTCTCCGCCTTCTTCAAAAATTTGGCTAACTGATTTATGAAAACGCTGTTCAATAAAATGATCCAGATCTATAAATGTAAAGTGCATTGTTTTTGCCAATACCTTTCCTACTGTACTTTTCCCTGAGCCCATATAGCCTATAAGAAAAATCCGTTTATTGTGATGTGTATGCATATGAATAGGAATATTAAAACTTTAGACAGCAAATGTACTTTTTTTTGCGTCTTTATCATGAATTACCATTATTTTTGTACTTCTATTATTATGACATAAAATGATACGAACAAAAAAATATTATGTTGTTTGGTCCGGACATAATCCGGGAGTCTACGAATCCTGGGACGAATGCAAACAACAGATAGCAGAATATAAAGGTGCAAAATATAAGTCTTTCCCCAATAAAGAAGAAGCTGTAATGGCATTCCGAAGCGGGGCTGATAAATATCTGTCAAAAGCGCCAACGAAACCAAAAGTAACAATAGATTCTCTATCGGGTCCTGCTTATGAATTAGAAGCAATTGCCGTAGATGCTTCATGCATGGGCAATCCCGGGATCATGGAGTATCGAGGAGTTTATGTAAGATCCGGACACGAAATTTTCCGGATCGGACCTTTTAAGGATGGTACTAATAATATTGGAGAGTTTCTTGCACTTGTGCATGGGTTAGCTTTACTTAAACAAAAACAAAGCAATATGCCTATCTATACAGATAGTCTGAATGCTATGAAATGGGTAAAAAACAAGAAGTGCAAAACAACTTTAGAACATACTCCAAATAATGCCGAAATCTTTGATTTAATTTCTCGCGCAGAGAAATGGCTCCAAAATAATACATATAATAATCCAATCCTAAAATGGGAAACCCATATATGGGGCGAAATCCCTGCTGATTTTGGAAGAAAATAAAAACAAATTCTAAAACTTTCTATATGAAAAGAAAATCCATAATGATTGATTGCGAAAAAATAAAA
>JBOFIZ010000094.1:0-13106 GCA_051650425.1 Bacteroidales bacterium | reverse complement strand
TGATTCAGGAACTTATTCCTGAAATTGATCTCATCACCGTAACTGTGAAAGATTTTCAAACCATCGGAATGGATCTCTCGCCCGAAGTCAGCAAAGCATTACCTCATGTCATTCATCAGGTTAAACAATTGATCTGATTTTCATACATAGTCTTCATTAAGTCATATTACTTAATGAAGACTTTTTTTATACACATTCTCTGGCTTTGATTATATGTGTAATTTCTATCTTTGTATCAAATAACGATATATCATAATGGATAACAATATAGAATTAATCATGCTCGGTACAGGCAATGCTGCTGTAACCAAATGCTACAACACCTGTTTTGCACTTAAATATCACAATGAATATATGCTGGTCGATGCCGGCGGAGGAAACGGAATACTCGTACAATTAGAAAAAGCAGGTATTTCACTCAAAAACATCCATACTTTGTTTCTGACTCACGCACATACTGATCATTTATTGGGTGCAATATGGATAATCCGGGCTATCGCTCAGCTCAAACAAAAACAAGCCTACGACGGTACACTCACTATCTATGCCCACGACAAAGTAATTCATGTCATTGACTGGATCTGTAGAAACACACTTCCTGCAAAAATCGTCGCACACATCGGACATACCATTCTGTTCTCAGAGGTAAAAGACGGAGATCAGTTCGAAGCCCTGTCCTCACACTTCACCTGTTTTGATATTTTCTCTACTAAAGAGAAGCAATTCGGCTTTACTTCAAAGCTGGTTAACGGACAAACATTGACCTGTCTCGGAGATGAGCCCTACAACGAACGCACAGAACCCTACGTTCGCAACAGTAACTGGTTAATGGCAGAAGCTTTTTGTCTTTATCGCGATCGGGAGATATTCAAGCCTTATGAAAAGCACCATAGTACAGCTTTAGATGCCGGACGTATCGCTCAAGAACTATCAATCAAAAATCTTATCTTATTTCATACAGAAGATAAAACAATTGATACCCGTAAACAGTCTTACTCACAAGAAGCATCTGAGTTATTTAAAGGAAACGTATATGTTCCCGAAGATTTAGAGACTATTACTCTTTATTAAAATACTACGTAGACTATCTATCTGAAAGAGATAGTCTACCGGAATCAGATACTACATCCTGAAAGCTTTTCAGATCTACTCTATACGAATTTTAAATTTCCACATATATATTGGTTTTGATGGTTCTTCACATAAAGAAGGACACTGATTTTATAGATAACAAATTCCACCGAACAGGTTATAATAAAGATGAGATATTGTTTCAGTCTCATGGTATTTAACAAATTGAAATTTATCCTTCACGATAAATTTCAATTTGTTTTTTGTATTTTTGTCATTTATTGAGGTTGAGTTAATTGTTATAATTAAATTTAAAGACAACTTCTTAATAACTAAATAACGACTATTATAAATGCGTAAGTTAATTGCATGTGGATTTATTATGATACTCTCGGTACAAATCGGGAGTGCTCAGCAAGTGGAGAGTGGAATTAATTTATCAGAAAGCTTGAAGGATGAGAGCTCTAAAAGGAACTTGTTTCATCGTGCTGTTGATTTCTTTTTTGGTGACTTTGATTCAGTGTATGTTTCACCGAGTCAATATGAATTATCATTAATGGCAGTTTACAGTAATAACAATGAATACTATACACTCCGAAGTAAACATCCCGAAAAACAGACTTTGCGATTAACACATCGACCACAGAATAAAATAGGATTTGATATAGGCTGGCGTATTTTCTTTCTGGGGTGGTCTTTTGATTTAGGCGGAAGCGATAAAAATAATGGAACAAGTTTCGATTTAAGCTTATATAGTCCGAAATTTGGTCTTGACCTGATGTATCTTAAAACGGGTAACAACTATCGGATACAAAGGGCTAAAGGCTTTGGGGATATCCCCCGTGAAAGATATGCGATTGAATTTGACGGTTTGGATGTGAATATCAAAGAGGCTAATCTTTATTATATTTTCAACAACAAGCATTTTTCCTACCCTTCAGCATTTAGTCAAACGACTATACAAAGAATAAGTTGCGGATCACTTATTTTAGGTGGTTCTATATCTACGCATGATATAAAATTCAATAGTGAAATGCTCCCTTCAGTGATTCAGCAGTCTATGAATCAAGATATGAAGATTGATCGTATTAAATACACAAACCTGAGCTTAAGTCTGGGATATGCTTATAATTGGGTTTTTGCTAAGAATTTTCTTGCCAGTATGGCTCTAAGTCCTGTTTTAGCTTTGAAAGCCTCTAAATCGTCTAATACCGGTGAAGATGCGCATGGCTTCTTCAATAGATTCAATATAGATATGCTTGTTCGTGCAGGCGTAGTTTATAATAACGGCAAGTATTATATTGGTTCTTCATTCCTGGGCAGAAGTTTCGGCTATAATCAAAGAAATTTTACATTAAACAATGGATACGGAACGCTACAGGTATATGCCGGCTTTAACTTCCTTAAAAAGAAGAAATATAAAGATCAGAAATCTGTAAGACTTTAAACAATAGAAAACTCTGTTCTCTTATTTATTTCACTCTTTAAATTCAAGACGATTTGCTTAAAACACAATACAATGAATGCAAAACAAGTTATTAAAGTTTATTTGTTTCTTAGTATTATCACTTGTCTTCTATGTCCATTCACTGGGATAGTTGCTTTATCTAATACAATTAAAGCTTCTTATACCGATATTTTGGATATAGAAACGATTGATCATTATCTGAACAAATCCTATCGATGGATTATTATTTCTTTTGTAGCTTTTTCTTGTATATATCTTGCACTTATGAGCTTTTTCATAATCACATATAATAATCATATAACAGGTCATTGACAAAATAAAGATCCCTGTGTAAAACAGAATCGGAATAAGATTTTACCTCTGTAAACTCAATCCGGTGTAATTTATAAATCTGTCAACCAATTCCAGTATAAGTCAACTACAGCAAATTTAGATACGTATCAAAATATTTTTTCATACGTATCAAACGGAATTTTCATACCTATGAAAAATTCGGTTAATACGTATGAAAATGTACACTCTTAAGTCATTAAAAAAAAGCACGTATTTGGCACATAGAAATAAGTATAATAACATGACAATTACATATTCCATCTATTACTTATACGTATATTATTTGTACCTGTCAATACCTTTTAAAATAAATCGAGGCATCCATCCGACAGATAAATCATCATAAAAAAAGGGCTCCTTCTTATCGGGAGCCCTTCGAGTTCAATGATACATGATCATTGTTTGTACTTCTTGTTTTCAAAATTCTATCGCACTATAATCAAATAAAGAAGTACGAAAAAAAGATATCTATGAATCAGAATATATTATTATTAATATTCTGCGAAAATTCTACGGATCTCGTTAAGATCTTTAGTTTTTGTTAATGCCATCATCAAAAGTACTCTTGATTTAGGAGCATTATGGAAACCTGATGCAGTGAAACCATGATCAGTATCGCTAACTTCTCCATTCATTGGAACCATTCCAACAGGAATACGAGAAGCACGAATCACCTGAATACCGTTTTTAACTGCACGGTCAAGTTCTGTCATTACTGTAGGGTAGATATTACCGTTACCAACACCAGCATGAACGATACCGTCAACTTTTGCATCAACTAAGGCTTTAACCGGAAGAGCAGAAGCATTAGCATAACCAATAACGATATCAACAGTTGGGAATTTAGTCAAACCGTCAACTGAGAATTCAGAGTTTGTTGTGTGGCGAGTAAGCGGCGCACGAGTGAAGTATGCTTTGTCACCGATAACTTGTCCTAATGGACCGTAGTTAGGGCAAGAGAAAGCATCTACATTTGTAGAGTTCATTTTAGTTACGTCAGCAGCACCTAAGATATAATCGTTCATAAGAACCATCACACCTTTACCTTTAGCTTCAGGTGTTGTAGCAGTCACAACAGCTTTGTAAAGGTTCATAGGACCGTCTGCGCTTAAAGCTGTAGAAGGACGCATAGCACCAACTAAAACTACAGGCTTGTCACTTTTCACAACAAGATTCAAGAAGAAAGAAGTCTCTTCCATTGTATCAGTTCCGTGAGTGATTACGATAGCATCACACTCGTTAGAAGCGAAAAGACGATTGATTTCTTTAGCCAATTTCAACCAAACCTGGTCGTTCATTTCCTGGCTACCGATATTAGAAATTTGCATTCCTTTGATATCAGCAAGATCTTTAATTTGAGGAACAGCTGAGATAAGTTGATCTACTGTAGCAACACCAGCAGTATAACCAGCTTGTGTAGCTGTAGCAGCAGAACCTGCGATAGTACCGCCAGTTGCTAGGATCATTACTTTAGGTTTAGCAGTAGCATACGAAACTGAAGCTAAAACCAATACAAGCAAAACGAAAATTTTGTTAATAGTTTTCATAAAGTTTTGTTTAGTGATAATTAATTGTTTTTTGTTTACAAACGAAATATAGACATCTTTGATTCTTTTAATTCATAAAAAACGATATCATTTCCATATAGTATTATACAGAATGCCAGACCGTTTTATTTTACGTTACTAATATAACGCTTAAGGACCACTTTTTGTCTATGAAAAATGCATTTTTTAGACACTTCATAGATAATTATCATTCGTTTTAAGTGTTTAACACCGATATTGAGTTATATTTGTTCGACAAAATACGTAGATAAATGAAAGTATGTATTGCTGAAAAACCCAGTGTAGCACGTGAAATTGCACGCATTGTGGGGGCTAACCAGAAGAAAGATGGCTACTTAGAGGGTAACGGATACCAAATCACGTGGGTATTCGGACATTTATGTACTCTAAAGGAACCACATGATTATAATCCGGAATGGAAACGATGGTCCTATTTGGATCTACCTATTATACCTGAAAGATTCGGAATCAAATTAATTGACAACAAGGGTGTAGAAAAGCAATTTGAAACTATTGAGCGTCTGATTGCCGGAGCAACAGAAGTCATCAACTGCGGAGATGCGGGACAAGAGGGTGAGCTGATTCAGCGTTGGGTCATGCAGAAGGCTCAATGTAAATGTCCTGTTTACCGTTTGTGGATTTCTTCTTTGACTGAAGAGGCTATCCGGGATGGCTTCCAACACTTACGCCCCGAATCTGATTTCCAGAAACTGTATGAAGCAGGATTGTCTCGTGCGATCGGAGACTGGTTACTGGGTATTAATGGGACTCGTCTGTATACAGCTAAATATGGTCAAGGGAAAAACTTACTTTCTATAGGAAGGGTACAAACACCTACGCTCGCTTTGATAGTGAACAGACAGGAAGAAATAGCAAATTTCAAACCCGAGAAATACTGGGAACTCAAAACGAATTACAGAAACACGACCTTTTCGGCAACGAAAGGTAAATTTATGACGGTCGAAGAGGGTGAGAAGTTTCTTGAAGAAGTAAAAAGTGCTCCATTTGTTGTCACAGATGTGAAAACAAAGAAGGGTGATGAGTTTCCTCCTCGTCTGTTTGATCTGACTTCACTTCAGGTTGAATGCAATAAAAAGTTCTCTTTTTCGGCTGAAGATACACTTCAGTTAATTCAAGGGCTTTACGAAAAGAAACTTACCACCTACCCACGTGTTGATACGACATTTTTGAGTGATGATATGTATCCGAAGATTCCAAATATTCTGAGAGGATTGCGCGGTTATGAACTTTATACTCAATTTCTGCTTGATAAAGATAAATTACCGAAGTCTAAAAAGGTATTTGATAATAACAAGGTGACAGATCACCATGCTATTATACCTACCGGAATGGCAGCAGGTACGATTTCGGATCGTGAACGTAAAGTATATGATCTGATAACAAAACGTTTTATTGCTGCATTTTTTCCAAATTGTAAGATTTCGACAACTACTGTATTAGGGGAGGCTAAAGAGGTTCCGTTTAAGGTAACCGGTAAACAAATACTTGATCCGGGATGGCGTGTTGTCTTTACGAAAGAGGAAGCTTCACAAGTGGATGATCCCGATAAAGAGAAGGAGGAAGAAGAAGCGACATTGCCTGCTTTCAAAAAAGGAGAATCAGGTGAGCATGAACCTTCATTACTGGAGAAACAAACACAACCACCTAAACCGTTCACCGAGGCAACTCTGCTTCGTGCAATGGAGACAGCAGGAAAACTCGTGGATAATGATGAATTACGTGATGCTTTAAAAGAAAATGGTATTGGACGACCTTCGACTCGTGCTGCTATTATAGAAACGTTATTTAAACGAAACTATATTCGGAAAGAACGTAAGAACCTGATTGCAACAGAAACAGGCATTCATTTAGTGAATACGATTCATGAAGAATTATTGAAGTCGGCTGAACTTACCGGTATTTGGGAGAAAAAGCTCCGGGAAATAGAGAAAGGAAAGTATGATGCCAGAAACTTTATGGCTGAACTGAAAGATATGGTAAGACAGGTTGTGGATAATGAGAAAAACAGTCATTTGAGACAACAAGTCAAACCACAACAGAAAGTAGAGCCCATCGTTTGTCCTAAATGTAAACAAGGAATAGTTGTAAAAGGAAAAACTGCATTCGGATGTTCTAACTGGAAAAGCGGATGTGAGCTAAGAATTCCTTTTAGTGAATACGGAGAGAATCTGACCCGCGACGAGATTCTTAAAATCCTATCTTCTTTATAAGTAATTTTACTATATAAAAAAAAGCTGAGATTAAATCTCAGCTTTTTTTGTCTTATTTCCTTCTGAAAATATATTTACCATAAATAGAAAAGAATCCAAGTTGAATCAACATTCCCGGGATTGTTGTTTTGAATCCACTCCAAATATTTAGAATATCACCTGCCAACATAAACTCAAGTAAGCAGCCTACTAATTGATAAGCTAAAATTACAGCCAGAATCTGCATTGGTTTAATTTGATTTTTACCATTCGCGAAATAGCCTGCCATGAGGGAAATAATGATACATTGAGCCATAACAATGTAAAGAACAATTCCCGGAGGCATACCTGTCAGTAAGTGACTGACTAAAGGAGATGCAACAGCTGTAAGTAACCCGACACTTGTACCATAGCGGACAGCTGCAAGAAAAGTAAAAAACAAAATAGGCAGAAAAATTGTACCTGCCATTGAAAACTGGTGCATCAACTGTGGTACTATCAAATTCAGAAGTACAAATACAGATGCAGACAAATACGTTTTAGGCAGTGTAAAGTCTTGCGTGAGTGTTTTTACGTACGTGCTCATAAGGTCTATATAGTTTTAACGGTTATTTAAATTATAAACAACAAATTGTCTTTGAAGTTTATTTACTTGCCTTAATCCCTGACAGGATATAAATCTGATCATTATCAACGAGTGTATCAATCATAAAGATTCCGGAAAAAGCATCAGCTTCCTGTTCAACGGTCTTTAAGGGTTCTGAAAGCTTGAAATCCAATTTGTGATGACAGGTATTGATTTCATTTCTGCTCGCAGAATGAGCTACAATAAATCGGCCTCCGGGCTTCAACGTTTTATACAAAGCATTTTTAAATGCCTCTTTATCCAAAAAGTGAGGATAGGCATTATGCACAATAACAACATCATATCCGGTTTCATTCATATCCAGAAAATCTTTAGCCTCAAACAAAACTCGTTCATCATCCATTTTATCTTTTGCGTGAGCAATCATTTGCTCAGACAAGTCAATAGCATGAACTCTTGCCGGATTTCTGTTTAATAATGGTCGTTCAAGTACACCTGTTCCACAAGCTACATCAAGTATGACTTGCCCCTCTCCGACTTTAGCATAATCCAGTATTTGCTCCAAACGCTGTAGATCATGCTTACATATATCATCCCATACAGGAGCCTTTGTATCAAAAAATTCTTGAATAAAATTCATAGTCCCTTCTATTAAAACGTTACTCTGACACCACCATATGCATTCGTTCCCGGCATCGGATAACCTGCATTAATTTCATATTTACTGTTTAGAATGTTCTCAACTTTGGCATAAATCTCTAAACCTGATACAGGATAGAAAGATATAGATGCATTCCATAATGTAAAATTATCTGTCGATGGTAATTTTATGTTTGTATATAACTTATTGATGTATTGGATACCTGACTGAAAGCCCCATTTGTTTATATCATAAGAACCTCCTATATAAAACTGATGCTTAGGTGCTGCAAGCACAGGTTCATCCATATGAATATAACTATAATTCGTATTCAATTGCAGAGTTGGCAAAATTGAGTAGTTGGCAGCAAACTCGACACCTACATTTTTAATCTTACCTGTATTCACGTTATGAGGTCGGCCATTAATCATTTGTGTTTGTATCAAATTATTTGCATTCAGATAATATACACTCAAATCCAATTGCAGTTTATTTGAAAGTAAGCCCTGAGATACGGATAGTTCATAATTCATCAAACGTTCAGGTCGTAAATCCGGATTTTGTGGCGGAAACATATACATTTCCCGTATAGTCGGATTACGGAAACCTTTACTGACAACCGCTTTCAGGATAGTATTCTGTGCAGCGACAAAGCTAAGACCTCCTAAAGGTATCCACTCTCCACCCGTATGACTGTTATGATCATATCGTAAACCTGCACTTAAGAATAATCGCTCTGTCAGAGCCTGCCGCATATTGACATATCCTGCAACTTCATATATATTTTTCTTTGCTATTTGTTTATGCTCTCCTGTTTCAAAGAAATCATTATATGCTTTTCCTCCGAAAGCTTTAAAATCCACACCTGCAGTCAGGCTATTTCCTGTAAATAAGGAGGTCGTTTGATAAAAGGTTGCACCCCACATATTATCTTTTGATCGGAAGAGAAAATCCTTTGGCTTTTGCCCATCATTATATCCATCATTAATTTTATGATCTCCAAAATTGACATACACATTTAATGCACCGGCTAAATTATCATATTTATTTTCCAAAGCCCAGGATGTCATACCCCGAAATACTCGTGCATCATTATCGTTAATCGGTGCTGAAACAGTTCCCGGATTAGCAGCTTCAAAACGGGTTATATTAAAATCCAGTCGTGTTTTATAATGTGACGATATTTGATATCCCACCTTACCATATCCACTCCACTGATCAAAATTCGAATTTCTGCGATGTCCGTCAGTATGATTGTAAGTTGCCGATAAATAAGTATCCCAACGAGAATTAGTATATCCATAAGATGCATTTGCAGACACCGTATTATAACTACCATACATTACATTAGCACGACCAACCGAGGGTTTGTGCCCATCAGCTTTTTTCGTAATAATATTAACTACACCACCCATTGCATTAGATCCGTACAAATAAGAGGCCGGACCTTTAATAACTTCAACTCTTTCAGCCATGGCTGTTTCATACATATCCGGTAGTGGGTGGCCCATTAATCCCATGTATTGTGGATGTCCGTCGATAAGCACGAGTAGTTGTGTATTCGGACTGCCTCCGATACCACGCATAGTCATTGATCCGGCCGAACCTGCTGCTACACCATAGCCCATAAGGCCCCTTTGCGTTACAAACATTCCGGGAATCCGCTCACTCAAAATAGGTAAAAGAGAATTGGTCTTTCTTTGTTGAATCTCTTTTCGACCAATAACCTCAATATGCAATGGCAATTGTCGTTTACTGACTTCGGTCATTGATCCTGTCACTACAACTTCATTTAATCTTACTGAATCTCTAAATACACTATTCACAGGAAGTTTCGGAGTTGCACTAAAAACTCCTACAGGTAATAAACTTGCTAATAATATAATTTTCTTATTCATATCAGGTTTTTGATTAAGGTAACTATTTCACTTACCACCGTTTTTATTATTGTGTTCTAATAAACTTATTATTAAAGAGAATATTTAAGAAGTATAAATTCTGTTTATTGATAAAAATACTAAAAAAGCCATTCCATCATTTGTTATGAAATGGCTTTATAAAAAGTCTATATCTTGATTACTTATATTTATTTAAAGATCACTAGCAAGGTAGGATCTAATACACGGAATGTAAAACTTGATGTTACATAAAGCTCTACTTCTGTACTTGTCGTATCCTGATAACCAATTGCAAAATCCTGTCCTAATGTGATTTCGAAGTTTTCATTGTCAATTGGTAATAAGAATGCATTTTTGATATTCTGACTTACTATAATTTGCAGATTAAGACTCATCTGAAGATTTTTAATAAATTCAGAATCTTTACCTACCATATTTAAATAAGCCCATTTATCAGGACTAACCACTAATGCATAAGGTTTTGGAGAAAAGGCTTTATTTAAAGTAGACGTTGCAGATAATAAAGCAGACATTGTTTTATCATATGTATCTCCGAAGTCAAATATATCATGTTCGGATGAGTTATTTAATCCTTCAATATCGGCTTCAACTAATCCATTAAAAATGACATCTTCTTCGAATTTTGCAGCACGAAGCATTGCTTTATCAATATCTGTAGTATCAACATCCAATGCTCCACGATCAATATTATCTAATTCCCAACGATTTAGCTTAAAATGCAATCTTTGTTCCACCAAAGGTTTAACTTTATATACACCATAAGGTACGTCATTATTAGCTGTAATAATCATACGACCAGTAGAAATTGATTCAATTCCAGGACCTAACGGACCTTTTACTGTCATAAATTTACGTGCGCTTAGATTTGCTTTTAATACATCTGCAGCTCTTGAATCTATAAAATCCCATGCTTTTTCGCTAATAGGTGCTAACTCTCTTTTTAAGGTATCCATATTATTTCCTCCTTATTTTATTTTACCGATATTTAATCCTTTAGGAGCTGATTTACCTCCTTCATCCTCATGCTCAAGTTCTGTTATTTTAGCTTGAGTAAATAAGTATTTCTCTAACTGAGGATCAAATGCTTCCGGCATTTTTCTACGAATCCACTCAAGAATCATTACTGCATGTTCAATTTCTTCGTTTCTGTTATGAATTAAGATATCGCGAAGTTCTGTGTCCATTTCTGTAGCAACTCGTTGATCATACCAATCCACGGCTTCTATTTCTTCAATAAGACTTTTAAAAGCACGAGCTCTGTCACGTGCTTCTTGTGACAGCTCTTTTACTGGTTCATGATATTGTTCATCCATTTCTTATATCAATTTAAAAGTTACGCTAGAATAACAGAATTGATATAAGCATTGTTCAATATTATTTTTTCGAAATTAGTTGAATCCCTGATATAATTCTTCCTGATTTTATTCCTAATACTCTGGCCGAAAATAGAATATCTGAGTTTTTCACTGTACATATTTCAGCGATATCTATATTTGAGAATTTAACTCCAGCCTGTATTAAATCTTGCATATTAGCTTTCCATAAATCGACGTGTGATTTTGAAGTTTGTGGATTCTGCCACAACAGCTCCTCCATTTCATAATCAGCATTGCGAAAAGATTCGACAACCTCCTCACCTACCTCAAAGGATTCAAGACTTATCGAGGGACCGATTGCGACTTTTATATCTGCAGAAACTGAGTCAAAGTCACGCACCATAGCTGCAACAGTCTTTGATGCAATCCGTTTTACAGTACCACGCCATCCGGCATGGGCGACAGCTACAACGTATTTTACGGGATCATAAAAGATCAATGGCACACAATCAGCCGTTGATACACCAATACAAATCTTTGGCTGATTTGTTATCAGAGCATCGACACCCTGTAAACGATGTAACTGTTCTTCGGCTGAAAGCGATTTCCATGACGTATCTATGGAAAGAATCTTATCGTCATGCGTCTGAAAAGGTAAGAGAATTTCAACTCCAAACGCATCATAAAGCCGCTTTCTATTTTCTATAACTACTTTGGGATTATCTCCACAATAAGTACTTAAGTTAAAGGAATCATATGTATCTGTTCCCACACCACCCTTACGGGTTGATACAAAATGAAAAATGTTGCGGTATGAGCACAAAGACTCATACTGCAACATTGATATAGAGTGATTATCTATAGTAACCATAAATTAATCTTCCCATTCGTACTCATCATCCTCTTCCAGATCATCAATATCATATTCGAATTCTTCATCGTCTTCGATTGGTTCATGATGAACAATATCCAGATTTCGGTGAGTAAGTTTTATTTCTTTATTAGCTTCGCTGTTTAGTGCTTTCCACAACATATCTTTCAGTTGCATGATATTCATACCTGTAACTGAAGATATAAAAATTGTTTCTACACCTGCAGGCAACTGCTCTTTTATTTCGGCGATTAGTTCCTCGTCAAGCATATCGCTTTTCGTAATAGCCAGGATACGCTGTTTATCAAGCAACTCCGGATTAAACTGATCTAGCTCACTTAACAAAATATTGTATTCGGCAGCAATATCATCAGCATCAGCAGGCACCATAAATAACAATACAGAGTTACGCTCAATATGTCTGAGGAAGCGTAAACCTAATCCGCGGCCTTCGGCTGCACCTTCTATAATACCTGGAATATCAGCTACAACAAATGATTTATTGTCGCGATAAGGTACAATACCTAAGTTAGGCTCTAAAGTTGTAAACGGATAATCTGCAATTTTTGGTTTAGCAGCAGAAATTGTTGATAGCAAAGTTGATTTTCCTGCATTCGGGAAACCAACTAATCCGACGTCTGCCAATAATTTCAACTCAAGAATAACCGTACGTTCTAATGCCGGCTCACCTGGTTGAGCAAAACGCGGAGTTTGATTCGTTGATGAACGGAAGTGCCAGTTACCTAAACCTCCACGACCACCATTCAGAAGAACAACTTCTTGTCCGTCTTCTGTAATATCACAAAGATATTCACCTGTTTCTGCATCATAGCAAACTGTTCCAACAGGTACTTCAATAACTTTATCTTCACCGTCTTTACCAAAGCTTCGGCTTGATCCTCCCGAACCTCCATGACCAGCAAAGACGTGACGCTGAAATTTTAAGTGGATCAATGTCCAGAAATTTCGGTTTGCACGTAGAATAACGTGACCACCACGACCTCCGTCACCACCGTCGGGGCCACCTTTAGCAGTCCAGTTGTCACGATGTAAATGACGAGAACCCGCACCACCTTTACCGGAACGGCAATATATTTTTACGTAATCGACAAAATTTGATTCCA
>JBOFIZ010000093.1:0-2889 GCA_051650425.1 Bacteroidales bacterium | reverse complement strand
ATATTGCTTAAGATTCATTCAATCCTTCTGATTTGATTCTATTTCCTAATTAACTATTGTCTGAACAAAGTATTATAAAGATTTGTTCAAAAAGAAAAAATTAACAACTATGTGTTTAGCTATACCCGGAAAAATTATACAAATTATTGAATCCGACGACTTCCTTCAGGAAGCATTAGTCGATTTCGGCGGTATCCGGAAAAATATATGCATTGCATGGATAGATGCCACTGAGGGCGATTATGTTCTCGCTCATGCGGGAATGGCTATTTCTGTTATAGACGAGCAAGAAGCAGAATTGACTCGTCAGGCTCTTATCGCAGTAGGCGATTTAGAACAATAAACTACAGACTATGAATCAAAAAGAAATTTATCGGGATGCAAGTTATGGAAAGCAATTAGTCTCTGCTATACGTAAAATAACGACCCGCCCCTGGAAAATAATGGATACTTGCGGAGGACAGACTCATGCTATTGCTCGTTATCGTATCGAAGAGATGCTTCCGCCCGAAATATCTCTGATACACGGACCTGGGTGTCCCGTTTGCGTTACGCCTGCCGATACAATAGACACAGCTATTGAATTGGCTCTTAACAACAAGAATGTAATTATCTCAACATTCGGAGATATGATGCGGGTTCCCGGAAGCAAATACGATCTGCTGACGGCCAAATCCTTAGGAGCTGATATCAGAATTATGTATTCGCCGCTTGATGCCCTAAGAACAGCAATGGAGAATCCCTCACGCGAAGTCATTCTTTTTGCTATCGGATTCGAAACGACTGCTCCTGTACACGCACAGGTAGTTTATGAGGCATACAAACGAAATATTCAAAATCTGTCACTGCTCACAGCTCTCTTTGCAGTTCCTCCGGTACTCGAACATTTGTTTGCGCTACCGGATTTTTCTGTAGACGGACTTTTAGCTGCCGGACATGTATGCAGTATTACCGGACTATCTGACTATCACAGATTATCCCGTAGCTACCGGATACCTATAAGTGTTACCGGCTTCGAACCTGTAGATATATTATATGGTATTTACACCAATATCAGGCAGCTTGAGGAAGCCGATTATTCTGTGCATAATGCTTACTCCCGCATGGTCCCCGAAGAAGGAAATCAGAAAGCACGTATCATTTTAGATGAAATATTCGAACCCTCCAACCAAAATTGGCGCGGATTGGGGAGTTTATCCGCAAGCGGATTCAAAATAAAGGAGAAATATAAATCTTTTGACACGCTAAAACGTTATTCTATAAAAAACAAATGTTTAATAAAAGATGATGGATGCATTGCGGGTGATATTATGAAAGGAATTGCCAAACCCGTTAACTGCCCTCATTTTGGAAAAGCTTGCAAACCCGAATCCCCGTTAGGTGCTGCTATGGTATCCTCAGAAGGAGTTTGCGCCGCTTACTATAAATATAAATAACTCTGAATGAACACAATTACATGTCCCATACCTGTACAGGAACGTGAGCATATTCAATTGGCTCATGGTGGTGGTGGTAAATTAACACAGGAGCTTATCGAAACCATTTTTTATCCTGCTTTTAAAAATGATATTCTGGAACAGGAACACGATAGTGCTCAAATTGCAATGCCGGAGGGACGAATCGCATTTACTACCGATTCATTTGTCGTTGATCCCGTTTTCTTCCCTGGTGGAGATATTGGCGAATTAGCTGTTAACGGAACAGTCAACGACCTTTTATGCAGTGGTGCCGTTCCTCAGTATATATCTGTCGGATTTATTATTGAAGAAGGCTTTGCAATCAATGACTTAAAGAAAATCGTACAATCGATAGCCAATGCTGCACGCAAAGCTAATGTTAAAATCGTCACAGGCGATACCAAAGTAGTTGAGCGCATCCATGGCAATCAGATATATATTAATACGTCCGGTATCGGTTCTATTCCCGAATCGGTCGCTTTGTCACCAAAGAATGTCAAGCACGGTGATTCCGTTATCGTTACCGGAAGAATAGGCGAACATGGTATCTGTGTATTATCCACACGCAACAGTCTGGGCTTTGAAACAGATATAAAAAGCGATACCAGATCTTTAAACGAGATTGTACGGAATCTGCTCAAACATATTCCTCAGACAAAGGTTCTCAGAGATCCTACACGCGGAGGTCTTTCGAGCACACTCAATGAGATCGCACATACTGCGGGTGTTGGCATTGAAATCAATGAAGAAGCCCTGCCTGTAAGCAAAGGAGTTGAATCCGCTTGTGAACTTTTAGGACTTGATCCGCTTTATATTGCTAATGAAGGAATATTATTGGTCTTCGTTCCCGAAGAACATGAAAAACAGGCATTGGAAATAATCAGGAATAGCGAACATGGTGCTGATGCCATGACTATCGGAAAAGTTATACCTGATCCTGCACATCGCGTCTACCTGCAATCTGCATTCGGCGGTAAGCGGATTGTAGAGGTGCTATCGGGTGAACAACTTCCTCGAATCTGTTAAATAATAAATGAGTATAATATAATACATATCAGGTATGAATAAAAAGGGCAAAACATTTTATGAAGAGCTCATGGCGAAGGGTTATTCCCGCCGCCAGTTCCTTAAGTTCTGCGGACTTATGGGCGGATTATTGGGACTTCAGAGTACAGGTGTCGCACAAATCGTAGAGGCATTGGAAACCAAACCGCGCCTACCGGTTCTTTGGTATCATTTCCAGGAATGCACTTGCTGTAGCGAATCATTCTTACGTGCATCTCATCCCGTTATTGAAGAAATTCTACTCGAACTTATTTCTCTTGAATACGATGATACACTTATGGCTGCTGCCGGTGAGCAGGCTGAATGGGTACGTACTGAAGCGATGAAGGAAAATTACGGAAATTATCTGATGGTCGTTGAAGGTGCT
>JBOFIZ010000092.1:0-2194 GCA_051650425.1 Bacteroidales bacterium | reverse complement strand
CCTCTCCTTTACCGGCAATCTTTATATCTGCATTTTGCTCCCAGTATACAGAATCCCGATTCTTTGCATTTTTCAGAATTACAACCGGATTTGGGGTCTGAAATACCGAATCACCGGGAAACTCAAACGATTCTCCACTATACAGATTGATGCGTCGGGCATAAAATCCGCCTGATTTACCAATAATTTTAAATTCGACAGCCACATCATCTTTCTTCAGAATACGAATACTGTCAGGAGTACGTTCATACACCTGTTCAATAGTCATATTATCTACAAAATTGAGATTAATTTTCTGAGGTACATCTAAAATTGCCTTTTTGACAAAATAACTCGAATCAAGTGCAACATACAAATGCCCCGTGAATCCAAGCGACTCCGATTGTACAGGCACAAAACTAACATCCCGGCACGTCACGCCATCTACCACGACCGTATCATTGAGATAATATTTATAAAAACCCGGTCCGATATCCGACAATGGGCTTACAAAACGCAGAAGAAACAACGAAATATCATTTTGGTAAATATCAATTTCTTTAAATGTCTCTGCCGAGAATTTATCCATTCCATCACCTGACATGATCTCGTCAATCCCACTCTTTTTATATCCCTCTACAACCTTACGTTTCGTCCCCGAACTATTCTTCACATAGTTCCGCTCTACCATTTCCATCACAGAAAGAGGCAGAATAGGCTTCTTGGATATAACCGAAGTATCTACATAATTTTTCAGAAACTTCAAATGTCTGTAGAGCAGTTTCTTTTGCTCCGTACTATCAAAATTATTGAGAGCATAAGTAAGCTTCTCATATCTTCTGAACGAAAAATAATCTTTAGAATAAGGATTATTCATCTCTTTCCGATCGATAACCTTACGCATAAACTCTACTGCCGGATTCCCTTTCCGTGTATATTTTTCCCGCTTAGGGTTTACCACTATCTCATGCAACTGATATTGTGAAGGAACAAGCAATACCTCTACCTGCTTTTTTCTTTGTTTAGAGATTTGTGTTGAAAACTCTTTATATCCAATACAGGAAACTACCAGATTCCCGCCCGCAATCCGCTCTATTTCAAACGCTCCATTATCATCTGTCATCGCACCATTTGTTGTTCCCTTATAATAAACCGAGACATAAGGCAATGCTTCACGAGTTAATGAATCCCGCACAACTCCGTTAAGCATATCCTTCTGAGCCTCCACAGCAAAAGAAAGAAAAAACAACAAAAAAACAAGAAAAACTCCCCGCATACAGAAACATCTCACAATCGACCGATAAACACATAGAAAGAAAATAGAATTTTTCTTAGTTAGGTTCATATAATTTAAAACAAGATAATATCATTTTATAAGTCATTTATTCTATCTCTAAAAACATGATCTTAAACATAAAGTTCATTTCAATAAGACTTATTCGATTGCTGTATCTTTGAATAAAGAACATATCCGTCATCAAAATCATTTTAAATCATTTTTCTATCTATCTCTCGAAATATGTATCATTTTGCCAAAATTCAGACCTCTACATTTTCTGGGTAAACTAATCGGATAAAAACGATTTTGAGGTGTATTTCAGACTGTATAATCTGTATTTTACGATGGAATACCGTATATTTTCAAACGATACTCCGTATCTTCAAATTTACACGGTGTATTTTTGAAATTATACGGTGTATTATAAAATTTTCGCCCTTTGTTTTTTCATTTAGATACGTATATAAAAGTCACAAGATACGTATCAAAACCAGATCAAATACGTTCGATTTCTCATAATCAAACTTCAACACTGATTATCAACCCTTTACAAAACAAGCGATACAAGGCCATATTCAGAACAATATTTCGTAACGAGGAAAATATCGCATTCTGAGCGATTAGAAAAATGCAGAAAGTAAGCAAAACTGCCATATATCAAGAAATTTGATAATGAAGTATTTGCGGAATAACCAGATGAAACAAAAACAGCCTCTGTCTGATAAAATATAATTATCAGACAGAGGCTTGTTTTTATATAATCGATTATTCGTTTGATCTTTAATAATTCAGCCACATCTTAAATGCCGAAACCTTCTCTTTACTGATCAAAACCTGATTTTTAGAGGGTGGTTGCAGAATAACAACAACTTTGCTGTTAAAGTAAGGTTCAATCTTGGCTATGGAGTCAATACCGATAATTGTTTGCCGGTTTGC
>JBOFIZ010000091.1:0-2176 GCA_051650425.1 Bacteroidales bacterium | reverse complement strand
CCTGAAAAAATGGCTGATAAGTTAGATTCTATGTTTGTTGTAGCACCTGATTATAAAGTCGGAACTTATGGTTTCGTGATTCATGAGATTGCTGAAATGGTAGCTCTGAATATGGGGCAATACGCTCACGGTAATCAGCCGGTACAACATGCGATTTATCTGTATAACTACACAGACAGACCCTGGAAAGCCCAATATCACTTGCGTGATGTAATGACCAAACTTTATAACTCTTCACCGAAAGGATATTGTGGTGATGAAGATAACGGACAGACATCTGCCTGGTATGTATTCTCTGCAATGGGATTCTATCCGGTTTGTCCGGGACAGCCTGAATATGTAATCGGTAGTCCGTTGTTCCAAAAAGTTACGATGAAGTTGCCAAACGGAAAAGAGTTTGTTGTGAAAGCAGATAAAAACAGTCCTGAGAATGTTTACATTCAGAAGGCAAAACTGAACAACAAAAACTTTGAGAATAATTTCATTACACATGATCAAATTCTGAATGGAGGAATTCTTGAATTTGTGATGGGTAAGAATCCGAATACGAAACGTGGTCTTAAGAAAGAAAACAGACCTTATTCGTTTACACAGGAATAAAAAGCATGTTAGAGTAAGTGTAATAGATTAATGAATGAGAAGATGTGATCGTGTATGCGGTCACATCTTTTTTTTATTTCTGTATATATATAAATAACAAATTCGTATCTTGCACAGCCTAAAAGAATATTACTTTCTGTATGGAAATAATATGAGTAACGATATATGGAAAGCAAGACGAAAAAATATTTATGGGTTAATATTATATGCCTTTTTTGTCTGTTCATTCTTCAGCCGGCTTTTATTCCGATAAAAGCACAAACACCGAAACATGTAACGGTTCGTCTGGAGGAAGGCTCTTTATCAGACATACTCAGACAGATTCAATCTCAATCGGGCTTCTACTTCTTTTATGATGATGCCTTGGGTTCAATCCGGATGACGCAAATTAATATTGACAATCTACCTGTTGAAAAAGCCATGGATATTCTATTCAGAAAACTGGGAATATCCTATAATGTAGATGATAACATTGTTTATCTGAAACTAAACCGACATAAAGAGAATATCGTAAAAAACCTAAGGGGACAAGTTTGTGATACTAACGGGGAACCATTAGCAGGTGTACATATTGATATAGCAGGTTATTCGGGCGGTTGTGAAACCGATCCGAACGGATACTTTGTGCTCTTTAATATAGCAGAGGATGCTCAGGCTACTTTCTCGTATCTGGGATTTAAGACCAGGAATATGATGATTGGTCGTAAAAACGGATTTATTCATGTCGTACTGAAAGAAGATCCGCTTCTTTTGGCAGATGTGGTCGTTACCGCCTTAGATATCAAGCGTGAGAAAAAAATGCTGGGATATGCCGTACAGGATATCAAAACCAATGATCTCAACCGGACAGGAGAGCCATCGGTAGCGCATGCTCTTCAGGGAAAGGTTGCAGGTTTGCATATGAGTGCTTCTAATACCGGATTGGGTGGTTCTGCCAAAATTACGATTCGTGGTAATTCTTCGCTTACCGATAATAATCAACCTTTATGGATTGTTGATGGTGTTCCCTTTAACGACACTAATATTTCGGATGCATCCTTCTATGGAGGTATTGATCGTGGTGGTACATCGCTGGATATAAACACGGAAGATATTGAAGCGATATCTGTATTAAAAGGGCCCAATGCGGCGGCATTGTATGGTTCGCGCGCAGGGAACGGAGTCATATTGGTAACGACACGTAAAGCTAAGCGACAAACAGGATTGGGTGTTGATTATTCAACCCATCTTACCTGGTCGGATATAGCAGAGACACTCGAAACGCAAGATCGCTACGGACAGGGAAGCGACGGACAGTTCAGTCCGACCTCTGCTTCCAGTTGGGGAGCTGTGCTCGATGGATCATTGCGTAAAGCCTGGAACGGTGAGGAATATTCTTATGAGAGATATGGAAATAAAATGATGGACTTTTTTCGAAAAGCATTTACCCAAAGCCATTATCTGGCGTTGGGTAATGTGACGGAGAAAGCACATTTTCGTTCTGCATTCGGCTATACCAAGCGGGAAGGATTTATTCCCGGCGAACAATTGGAACGAATCAATGCCAATGTAAATTCAGGAATGGAGTTCAACCGTT
>JBOFIZ010000090.1:0-5359 GCA_051650425.1 Bacteroidales bacterium | reverse complement strand
ATCTCGTTTTAGCTTTTATGAAATAGTCCTTATTTTAATAACTTTCAAAATTCTTTTTATGAACATTTTTATTTCGAACTTAAGTTTTCGTATTGATAGCAATGACTTAAGACAACTATTTCAAGAGTATGGTGAGATTGCATCTGCTAAAGTTATGACTGATCGTGAAACTGGTCGTTCAAGAGGTTTCGGATTCGTTGAAATGGAAGACGAAGAGGCTGCTAAAAAAGCAATCGCTGAACTTAACCAAGCTGAATACGATGGTCGCGTGATCAACGTAAACGAAGCTAGACCACGTGAAGAAAAACCACGCACAAACGGTGGTGGTAACAGATTCTCTGGTGGTAACAGAGGTGGCGAAAGATCTGACAACAGACGCACTAACAACCGTTGGTAAAAAATAAAGGAGTGTTCATTTAATGAACACTCCTTCTTTTTTTATACTCATGTCTCTTACTCAATTTCAATGAGTGGTGTCGATTCAGATACCCGTTGGTTTTCTTTTACTAATATTCGTTTTACGGTACCACTAAAGAATGAATTAATACTATTCTCCATTTTCATTGATTCAAGAATTAATACTGTGTCACCTGATACTATCGAATCTCCGACTTTCACATTTATCTGATAAATACTTCCTGGCATTGGCGATGTTATTACATTGCCAGTAATAGTTACCTCTTCATGAATTTCTTCTTCTTTCTGTACCTGCTCTTCTTTAGAATGTAATTCCTCTTTTTGTTTAGTAAGGAATGCTCTTGCAATTAGCGGGAACAATTCTAATAATAAGATTTCCTTTTCATTTTCTGCCACACGTACATTCAATCCATCTATAACAGGATTTGGCTGCATTTTGTACTTCAAAGTATCGTATGGTATTTCGTCCGGCGATCCTGTTATCTTTTCTCTGAAATGAGGATTCACCGGAATCGGTGTTTTTCCATATTCTCCTTTTACAAGTGAAATAAACTGATTGGATAGGTTCTTATACATTTCACTTCCGTTTCTCAGATCCAAAGCACAGTTTACAGCCTGCGCTCCAACAATCTGACTTGTAGGTGTAACTAAAGGAGGTAAACCCGCATCTAACCGCACCTGAGGAATGAGTTCCATTGCTTTGGTCAATATATCTTCAGCGCCCAATTGTTTTAGCTGAGCAACCATATTTGTATACATACCTCCAGGTATTTGGGCATTCTTGACCAATTCATTCGGTTCTGGAAAACCAAAATAAGATTCAATGGCATGACATGCTTGAAGAAGTTTTTCTTCATTATTATTTTTGGCATGTTTGATAGCTTCATCAAATAATTGATCAATATTTTCAGGAAGTTTATCTGTCAATGGATTAAAATGATTCGGAAACTTTTTAACGGTATCAAACTCTGCAAGCTCTTTACGTATATAATAAAGTTCATGATTAATTTTCGCCACAGCTTCCATGTCCAGATCTAACTCAATATCCATCTTTTGACAGAAAAGATAGATCAGTTCGATAGCCGGTGCAGCAGGTCCACCTGCAAAATACCATATATTCGTATCTACAATATCTGCCCCTTTTTCGATAGCCATTAAGACAGCAGCTAAACCAAATCCCGGAGTGCAATGCGTATGAAAATCAATCGGCACATTTAAATGTTTCTTGAATAGTGGAATAAGTTCGGCAACCCGGGATGGTGGAATCAGACCACTCATATCCTTAATTGTGATCATATCAGCTCCCAGCTTTTCCATTTCCTTCGCTTTATTCAGAAAATATTCGTTCGTGAAAATTGCTTTCGGCAGTGGTTTACCTTTTAATGAAGCTTTTAATCTTTCGGCAGTAGTAAAATGCGGATCAATTGTATAGCAAACTGCACAGTCAGCAATACCACCATATTTTTTTACATATTTGATCGTTGATTTGACATTCTCCACATCATTGAGGGCATCGAATATACGCATAATACTTAATCCCGATTCAATGGCGTTTTTACAGAAACCGTCAATGATTTCGTCTGTATAAGGTGCATATCCGAATAAATTTCGACCCCGTGATAAGGCTGTAAGCTTAGAGCTATCTCCTACTACGGCTTTGATTTTCTCTAATCTATCCCAAGGGTTTTCATTGAGATAGCGCATGACTGAGTCAGGAACTGCACCGCCCCACACTTCCATCGCATAGAACTTAGCATCTTTATAATATGGAAGAACACGATCAACCTGATCCTGACTCATGCGTGTAGCAAATGAAGATTGTTGACCGTCCCGTAATGTTAGATCCCGGATTAATAATTTACGTGCCATAGATTTCAAAGTTAATTATGGATTAATCAGATTAGGTTCTCAGTTATAATCTGAACAATTCGTGCATAGCTAAGTTTATGTATTTTTCTTCTTTTTTTTATAGGAAAACAAAGCGGAAAGTGCTGAAAATAAAACAATAAGACAACAAGATTAATATCTTCTCTTTTGGTGTTTTTATCGACTGAAATCTTCTTTTTTATTAATAAAAGAATGGGTTTTATGCTAATCTTTTATTCTATGTTTGATAACATACTTTTTTAGCTGTAACAGCTTGTTATCAACTTATTTACAAACAAAAGAGGGATAGCTGTAAGCTATCCCTCTTTTGTTAATTATGATGCAGGATCATATTTCAGATCTTTTCCTTTTTCTTTGATCGTAATGCCTTCTTTCATCCAACGCGGCATTGGTTTATTTTTTAAGTAATAATCAAAAAACTGATGCATACGAATGGTCCAGTCCATACGTGCAGGTCTTGATCTAAGGTTATGCGGCTCATTGTTGTAATTCAGCATCCAGGCTGTTTTTCCACAACGCTTAAGAGCCATGAAAAATTCGATACCTTGCTCAAAAGGGACTGCTTCATCAGCATCATCGTGTCGAATCAACAAAGGCGTATTGACCTGTGGAGCATAGAATACCGGAGAGTTTTCGATATAGCGCATAGGTACACTCCATAAATCGTCACCAATCCGACTCTGGCCTTTCTCATACTGGAACATACGCACAAGCCCTGATCCTGTACGAATACCGCTGTATGCACTGGTCATATTACTTACCGGAGCTCCCGGACTTGCACAGGCAAACATATTCGTGCGCGTTACTAGATAGGCAATCTGATAACCTCCCCAGCTCTGACCTTGCAATCCCATACGTGCCGGATCGGCAATACCTCTTTCGATAAGGGCATTTGCACCGCTTACTACAGAGTTATAGCACGATTCACCCGGATAGCCCGTTTTGTATTTAATATCCGGCATAAAGACTACATAATCATCACTCGTAAACATAGGAGGTATAATGATTGACCAGCTTGGTTGAGGTTGATGATATTTGTACAAATCTTCTGTATGTGTTTCGTAGAAATATACGATAACCGGATACTTTTTATTGGGATCATAATTTTCAGGCTTGTATAGAAGACCTTCAATTTCATCACCATTAAAGTCATGCCATTTCATTAGCTCTACACTTCCCCATTTGTACTCACTCATTTGCGGATTCGCATGCGAGATTTTCAATGGATTTTTGAACGTTCTGTCAGTTACCCACAAATCATTAAATTCATTGAAGTTTTCGCGGGTAAAAAGAATCATCTTACCGTTTTCAGCTTTACCTCTCAGAGCGAATTGATAAGGACCTTCAGTCAGTTTTTCTATTTGACCGTTAGGTGTTAACTCATAAAATCCGTTTTCTTTGGTTTGATCATTGAATGAGCTTAAAAGAATCTTCTCGTTCAGATCGACCGTATTCTTATAATTATCATCTTTCAGATTGATCAATCTGAAGCGTGTATTATGTTTTCTTCCCCACCCTTTTGTAAGACAAACCGGTGCAGTTTTGCCCGATAAATCCAGACTCCATAAATCATATTTATCATAGATAAGAATACGACTCATATCATTGCTGAATCCTGCATATCCGTATGAATCCGGTAATTCAGGGCGGTCATTCAATTCATCGAATAAAGGAACTTCAATACCTGTTGATATTTCTACTTCCTTTCTGGTATTTGTATTGAAAGCATACCATGCCTTTTTATTCTTATTGAAATATACGACAAAGCTTCCATCAGGACTGAGCATGGTCGGATATCCCAGCATTTTACCCTCTGAGATCAACTCTCTTTTACCACTTTTCAGATCGACTAAATACAAATCTTTCGGATATGGATACTCCCAGTTCATATCTTTCAGATAAGGTTCTGTATCAATAGAAAGTGCATATTTTGCCTTTGTTTCATCCGATGCAAAACTTATTTGCCCGTATCGCATATCTGTAACCGGCATCCAGCGATTCTCTTTTGTAAAGAAAACAGCATTATAGCTAGGATTTATCAGCTGATTCTTATTTGCGATCTGTTGAGGCATATTTAATGTATCTGAAGTACTCCACAGATCAAGCAAAAATTTTTCTTCAGCCAGAAGGGTATCTTTTTCCTCCTTTTTAGGTAGTTCTGCATAGGAGAAATGAAGTCTGCTTCCTTCTTTAGAGAAAGAAAGGGTATTCGGAGAAAGTCCATAGCCTTTCGGTATTTTCTCTCCTTCTGTTACCAAAATCTCTTTAGGCTTATAGGTACTACTTTTAAATTTCCGGCTATTAAACGCTGCTGTATCAAAATAAAAAAGTCTCGGAACAGATGTTTTTGCTGTATCAGTTGTTGCAAGAAGTGCTCCCTGGTTGCCGGATTCGTCTAAACTCAAACGGGAAATTTTACCTGTTTTTGAAGTAAATAAAGAAATATGCTTTTTGTAATCCGTTACAAATACATTTTTCGTAGAATCTCCTTCTACACTATAAAGTAAAAATCGACCTTTTTTGTCATAGGTGAATTGTCCGATGCTATCTATTAAGATTGAATCCAGTGTTTGTAAATTACGGATAACCAGCTGCTGGAATTTTTTCTCTTTACTTTTCTTGTCAGTCGTATCTTTGGGGATAACAACCTCCTTTTTTATAAAGAGGTATGGAGCTTCTGCGGCAGATTGGACCGAGCTTTTCAAAGGCAGTTGTTCCTTCCCGAGCGTTTGCAGGTTTACCATATATAAGGTATCCTCAGGCATCTTTTCTTTTTTAACCTTATTCAGCTTTGCTATTCTTACCGAGTCGGTATAAGCTTTGACAGTATAGGTTGCATAGTTGGCATTATCCAGAAAGTTCAGATTGGAGCCTCTTTCTACTTTTAATAAGCTGTCTCCGTTGTTCTTCTGAACGATAAGTACACCATCTCCTTTTTGAGGATTAATTTCATAACTGATAAATCGACTGTCCTTTGATAAATTAGTTCTGCTTATTACCTTCCACGAATCATATACCGTATGATCCAATACTTTTTTCTGAGCCATCAATCCCA
>JBOFIZ010000089.1:0-15362 GCA_051650425.1 Bacteroidales bacterium | reverse complement strand
GCATCATTTGTTCCATCTCCCGTAACTGCCACGACTTGTTCTTGTTTTTGCAATAGCTGAACAAGACGTTGTTTGTCTGTCGGACGAGCCCGGGACATAATTTTCAGATCCAGAACGCGATTTAAAGCTTCTTCGTCAGATAAAGCTTCGAATTCTGCTCCAGTAATATGGTTTCGATCAGTATCTTCCGGCTTCCATAAGCCGATTTGACGTCCGATTTCTTTAGCTGTACCCGGAGTATCACCTGTAACGATTTTCACAGCAATACCAGCGTTCATGCATCGTGTAACGGCATCAGGAACATCTTCTCTTACAGGGTCGGCGATGGCAACTACACCAAAGAATACCATACCATCTGTTACCAGATCCTCAATGCTACGTTTATCATCTGCCTCAATTTCTTTGTAGGCAAATCCTAAAGTACGCATGGCTTTGTTTTGATAAGCAAGCAACTGTTCTTCTGTCTTAGCTATAAAATCAGCAATTGGCAGGTTTCCGTCGGCAGTATAAGCGGTATTGGAAACTGCAAGAAGTTTTTCCGGTGCACCTTTAATATAAAGAACTCTTTTTCCTAACGAAGGCGATTCTACGATCGTTCCCATGTATTTTCGTTCGGTCGAAAATGGTAATTGATCATACACAGGAATATTATCTCTTAATTGCATATAATCGATATCCTGCTGTTTAAGCCATAGTAGGAGAGCACCTTCCGTTGGATTTCCGATAGGTTTTATATTGTTCGGATCTGTTGTATCCAGAAATGCAGTTGTGTTGCTCGCAATACTTTCCAGTAATATAGATGTCGAAAGTGTCCCGGGATTTAAATTACCGTCAGGCAATGAGAAAAAGAGTGTGTCGGCAAGACGCATTTGATTTTGGGTAAGTGTTCCTGTCTTATCTGTACAGATAACTGTTGTCGCACCCATTGTTTCCGAGGCATGCATTTTTCGAACCAGATTATTGGTCTTAAGCATACGACGCATATTCAAAGCCAGACTTAGTGTAACACTCATAGGCAAACCTTCCGGAACAGAAACCGCTATAAGAGTAACGGCAACCATGAAGTATTGTAAAAGACGAGCGGCACCGTCAAGGGTAAGAAAATCAACGTCACCACGAATAAAATCTTTGGCTACAAGTGCAATAAATGTCAGAGCAGCTAATGTAAAACCAACTTTACCGATAAGTGAAGCCAGTTTATCAAGTTGTTTTGTTAATGGTGTTTTTTCTTCGACTGTAGCGGTTGATTCTTTAGCTACTTTGCCATACTCGGTAGAATCGCCAACTAGCTTAACTTGCATGACGCCATGTCCTGCAATTACGGTGGTTCCTCTTTTTACTTCATTAGCCGCATATGTAGTATCGTGTTCAGCCTCTTCCGGGTTTAGCATTTTGTCAACCATAAGCTCTCCGGTCAATGCCGATTCGTTTACTTGCATTGAAGTAGCCTCCAATAAAATACCATCAGCAGGAATCTCTTCACCCGTATCCAGCAAAACAATATCGCCAACGACAATATCCTTTTTAGGTACTTCAATAATATTGCCGTGTCGCATTACTTTTACGGCATTGTCATCATTGACCTGATTGAGCAGATCGAACTTTTTGTTTGCATCTACTTCAAACCAGAATCCGACAACGGTAGCTAAAATAATAGCAAAAAACAGTCCGATAGTTTCTGCGTAGTGACCATTTGTCAATGATATTCCAAACGAAACTGCTGCTGCTACTAACAGGACACGGATAATAGGATCCTGAAATTTTTCAAGAAATAATTTCCACAAAGATTCGCGTTTTGGAGGAGTCAGAATGTTATCTCCATGTTTAGCCCGGCTTTCCAGAACTTCTTTATCTGTAAGACCAACCCATTTTTGTGACATATAAGCTTAGTGTTTGTTTAAATGATTAAAGAGTACCCCCATATTAACATATGAGAGTACTCTTTTGATCATATAAGTTACAATATAACTTTTGAATTAAAGTGAACCACCTACAAGGATAACGATCAATAGACCAAGGATCGCATAAAGCTCAGGGAATACAGCTAATACCATAGTGTAACCGAAAACGTTGTGTCCTGATCCGATTGCCGAAATACCGTTTGCACAGATTTGAGCCTGACGGATAGAAGAGAAAAGACCCACTAATCCAAGAGCTAAACCTGCACCGAAGATAGCAGCAGCTTGTCCCATTGTGATTGTTGCTACTAAGAAACTTTTCATAAGGAAGTAACCTACGAATCCGTATAACCCCTGAGAACTTGGAAGAGCACAAAGTGCGATATATGATCCTGAAGCTTCTGGATTTTTCTTTGTTGCACCAACAGCTGCATTACCTGCAATTGTTACACCGTAGCAGCTACCGATCCCTGTAAGACCAATCATTAAAGCAATTCCTAAATAAGCTAATAAAATAGGTTCCATAATTTTTAATTTAATGTATTCTGAAATAATTTTTAATCACTGAAAGATTTATTTTTTAAACGGTTTGTAAGGTTTTCCTCCACCTTCAAAGCCAGCATTTTTGTAAAATTCGACAAAAGTCAAACGAAGTGGGTGAATAAACGCCCCTAATATTGTAAGAATAAATGCAATCGTATGACCTACTAATAAAATTAAGATCATCACAATTATTTTTACTCCCGGAATATCAGGACTCATATCAACTGAAAGCTGATTGAAGACATTTCCCAGAATACCACCCGTTAAACCTAATGCGAAAAGTCGGATGTATGAAAGCAAATCTCCTAATACACCTGTTGCCATATTGTAGGCATTCCATAAGGATAAACCGATGTTTAAGAATATATTGCTGTCCGGTGAATTATAAAAGACAGCTCCAAGTGCACCTATGCTTAATAGCCCATAGCTAAAATAGTCAACGGCTTTAGGAACTTCAATTTTTAATTCCGGCAGACCTACAATAACCAATAAAGAAAGCAGGATGAAAATCCATCCGATACGCCCGATGGCATATTTAAATCCTTTTTGCTTTGCAAGGTTTGCTGCGTTCAGACACATACCGAACATTACCTGAATACCTCCAAGTACGATAGATAGAGTCATCAGATTATCCATAGTCAGGAAGTAATCGCGGAATCGTGCTAATGCAGGTACTTGGGCCAGTTCAATACCAAAGAATGTACCGGACAAGATACCAAATAAGACTGCACCACCTCCAAGGAATAAACCTAAATTACAGTAGTCTTTAAATTTGGGCATTTTCCATTTAGCGATCAGACAGATCAGGATGATCAATAATCCATAACCTGCATCACCCGTACAGAATCCGAAAAACAGGATAAAGAACGGAGCCAGGTAAGGTGTAAGATCCAATTCACCATAATTAGGTAAAGAGAATATTTTGGTAATCGGTTCGAATAGTCTCGAGAACCAATTGTTTTTGAGTTGTACAGGTGGTTTTTCGCCCGGTTGTACATCAGCCATTTCATAATAGATAGACTTGCTCTCAAAATATTGCTCAATACTATCAGCTTTTTCAGCCGGAACCCAACCTTCCAGTAACATTACTTTACTGTCTGCGTATGTCTCGGTATCTAAAACAACTTTAGTAAATTCAATTTTACTGTTTAGTTTTGATAATGCCCGTTCCATAGATGGCAATTGATGATTAGCAACCTGTTTGATACTATCATCTAACTCCTGGACTGACTGATTGATTGTTCGTAAATCAGACATAATCTCAGATAGAGATTGATTAGGCAGTTTAACCTTTTCAGCATCAATCTCTATATCTCCTTTAGAGATAGTAATAAAATAATAGTTGCTTCCTACATCAGCAATCAGGATTGCATTGAATTCATCTACCCACTGTTGCTGGAAGTTTCTTCCCGGACAGGTATAGAACTCAATATTGTAACCAACGTCTTTCAGCTTATTGATCGAGTCTTTTTTGAAATCACCCCAAATGCTCAACTGCTCTGCTTCTTTTTGCAGGGTCTGCTTTTGCTGATTGAGTTTATCTTTCTTTGCTAAAATAGCATCTACACTCTCAATAGCTTCATCCAAACCGAAGTTCAGAATCAGTTTTGTTGGAGCATTCTCATCTCTGTAATGAGTTAAGAGTTTGATCGTCTCTTTTGCTTTTGCTGATTCCAGTAAATAGGATTGTAGTTCCGTATCGTCTTCGCCACCTTTGTTCTTCTCTATCACATGTAAGACACCTAATTCACGGATATCATTCAGGATATCCATATATTCTTTGTGATAAACCAAGAAGGTTACTTTTTTCATTGTAGTTACCATACGTCGCCCTCCTCTACTGTTTTTCCCTGACGCGATTTCATGATTTTCTGAGAAGATTTCGAAAGATTTTCTTCATCCTCCATAAATCGTTTGATTTTGCGAATAGCGTCCTGGTATCCTGGAATCTGCACTTTTTCAAAAAGGTTTACCTTTTGGGTTGTTTTCTTTCTGGCATGGTCCAAAAGATGTAATTTCATTTCATGAAAATCTCTTTCGATACCTGTCTTAGCCAAATCCTGAAGCAACGCAATCCCGTCTAAGTACCACTTCGGACTATTGAATAGACTAAAGTTACGAACTTCAAACGTGATATCCTCTAACAGAGGAATGCGTACACCTGCAATTTTCTTAACACCCAGGTCAACACCTTTTATCTTTACAAGAGAGGCATCAAACTCATTCCACAAAGCAAACATGCTTTCATAGCTTTTAATTTGCTGCTCTAATTGTTTATCGAGCTCATGCACTTCATCCTTGGATTTCTTAACTTCCATACGTAGCGCGCTCTCCTTACTTTTGATTGTAGGTAGCGCTTTGACACGTATTTTCAGTTGTTTCTCCAGGAGCTGAAGTGATGTTTTGTTATATTGAAATTTGATTGCCATAATTTGTACGGATTATTTCTTCCAATATTTGTTTACCAACTCTTGCTTAATATTAACCTCTTCCGGAGTAAAATGTTTAGAGAACAGATCCCATGCAACATCTAACATCTCCGTAACACCAATGTTAACATCAATAGCAAGTAATTGTGTTGAATAGTCTTTAGCAAAGGCCATTGTACGTTCGTCATAATTGGTAAGGTCAAAACCATTCTCCATTTTCGTTTTAGCATTTGCCGCATCTGCATACAAACGTACAGCTGCATTCATTACCTGTGGATGGTCTTCACGTGTTTTCTTACCGATAACTAACTGTTTCAAACGTGAAAGCGAGCGGAAAGGGTCAACAATAACTTTACCCACATCACTGTCTTTACGTAAGAATAACTGACCCTCTGTGATATAACCCGTATTATCCGGTACTGCATTCGTAATGTCACCACCCGAAAGAGTTGTAACGGCAATAATCGTAATTGATCCACCTTCAGGGAACTGTACTGCTTTTTCGTAGATCTTAGCAAGATCCGAATACAATGAACCCGGCATAGAGTCTTTTGACGGAATCTGATCCATACGGTTCGATACGATAGACAAAGCCTCCGCGTAAGAAGTCATGTCTGTCAGAAGAACCAGTACTTTCTCATTTTTCTCAACTGCAAAATACTCAGCAGCTGTCAGAGCCATATCCGGAATCAACAAACGTTCTACCGATGGATTCTCTGTTGTATTGATAAAGCTGATGATACGATCTAATACGCCTGCATTACTGAAGACATTTTTAAAATACAGGTAGTCGTCATTTGTCATACCCATTGCACCCAGAATGATTTTATCAGTCTGTGCACGTAGAGCAACCATTGCCATTACCTGGTTAAATGGTTGATCCGGATCGGCAAAGAACGGAATCTTCTGACCGGATACAAGTGTATTATTTAAGTCGATACCTGCAATACCTGTAGCGATAAGCTCTGATGGTTGTTTACGACGAACCGGGTTTACCGAAGGACCCCCGATTTCAATTTCCTGACCATCTACTTCAGGTCCGCCATCAATAGGCTCACCATAAGCATTAAAGAAGCGTCCCGCTAATAAATCACTTACTTTCAAAGACGGTGCTTTACCCAGGAAGATTACTTCAGCATCAGTTGGAATACCTTCCGTACCTGTAAATACCTGTAAAGTCACTTCATCGTTAGCAATTTTCACGACCTGAGCCAATCTGCCGTTCACAGTTGCCAGCTCATCATTACCAACACCCGAAGCTTTAAGCGTACAAGTTGCTTTAGTGATCTGAGTTATTTTTGTAAATATCTTTTGAAAAGCTTTTGCTGCCATTTTATTAAGCCCTTTCTGCTATTAGTTTTTTCAATTCAGCTTCAAAAGAGTAGAAGTTCTCACTCTTGTATTCTGAATAGTTCATTTGTTTAAATAAGTTGATCATCTTTTTGAAGTAATCCATTACTTCAAGGAACCCATTGAATTGGAATTCTGTACGACAAACGTCAATAATGAAATCAAGCATATACTTCTGACGATCAATCGGGCAAACAGAGTCTATCGTATCAAATGCATCCTGTTGTAGAATAACGAAGTCAATCAGCTCTGATTTCCAGAATGTAACGTGATATTCCAATGGCACACCGTCGTCTCCAAGGATATTGATCTGCTCAGCAATCTCTTTACCGCGAAGCAAACGGTTTTTCATTTCGTTTACTTTTTCGATCCAATCTTCTGAAATAAGGTCTTTGATGTAATCTTCAAATTCAGGATACTCCAGATATTTAGAGTAGCTGTCAATCGGATTAATAGCCGGATAACGTTTCTTATCCGCACGATCCTGTTCCAGTGCATAGAAACAGCGAGCTACTTTTTTTGTATTCTCCGTAACCGGTTCTTTCAGGTTACCCCCTGCAGGAGATACCGTACCGATAAAGGTAATAGAACCTGTTGCCCCGTTGTTCAGATAAACGAAACCTGCACGGCCGTAGAAGTTCGAGATAATTGCTGAAAGGTCCATAGGGAATGCATCCGGTCCCGGAAGCTCTTCCAAACGGTTTGACATCTCACGAAGAGCCTGCGCCCAACGAGATGTTGAATCGGCCATTAACAGAACCTTAAGTCCCATTGAACGGTAATACTCAGCCATTGTCATTGCTGTGTAAACCGAAGCTTCACGGGCAGCAACCGGCATGTTTGATGTATTCGCAACAATGATTGTTCTTTCCATCAGTTTACGTCCTGTATGAGGGTCATCTAAGTGAGGGAACTCCGTAAAGACCTCTACAACCTCATTTGCACGCTCACCACATGCAGCGATAATAACGATATCTGCTTCCGCTTGTTTCGAAATACCGTGCTGAAGAACTGTTTTACCCGTACCGAAAGGACCCGGAATAAACCCGGTACCACCTTCAACGATTGGATTTGCAGTATCAATTGTACGCACACCTGTTTCCAGTAATTTAAACGGACGTGGTTTTTCTTTATATAACGTTACAGGTCTTTTAACCGGCCATTTCTGGATCATGTTTACCTGAACATCTTCGCCATCCTGATTAGTCAGTGTAGCGATATTCTCATAAATTGTATATTTTCCTGCCGGAGTCAGTTCCTTGATAGTGTATTCTCCTTCGAACACGAAAGGTACCATGATTTTATGTGGCTGGAAGTTCTCGTCCACCTCACCTAACCAGTCACCGGCTTTTACAACGTCTCCAACTTTAGCGATAGGAGAGTAGTCCCATAGTTTATCTTTGTCAAGAGCAAACGTATAGTCTCCGCGTTTCAGGAATACACCCTCCATTTTATCCAGGTCATTCTGCAAACCGTCATAGTTTTTAGAAAGCATCCCCGGACCTAATGTAACTTCAAGCATGTGTCCGGTAAATTCTACTTCGTCGCCGACGCGAAGACCGCGCGTGCTTTCGAATACCTGTACATATGCATTCTTACCGATCACCTTAATGACCTCAGCCATTAATTTGGTTCCGGATAAGATAATATAACAAATTTCATTTTGTGAAACAGCTCCGTCAACCTCTACAATAACAAGGTTGGAAACTATCCCTTTTACAATTCCCTTTGTACTCATATCGTTATGTTTGATAAGGTAGTTATTTAAATTCTTCAGGTAGTTCAACTTCTTTTTTCAGATCGGCGATCATTTTTCTGAACATTTGTTCACCTGTAACTTTGTCTAATGACAACCATCTTTGAGTCATTTCTAATTTGATAATAAATGACAGGATGGGTTCGATCGAAAAATAATGGAAGAAACAATTCTCATCCAGCCAGCTCCATTTGAAGTTATCCAGACGTCTTTCTCTTTCCATCAAATCATTATCTTCGGCAATTTTTGATATTTCAGGGAAATACTCCAAATCGCCGGTCAACCCGAAATCGCGGGCTCCTGATTTTCTTAGAAGCTGAGATACGTGATTGTGTCCTATAATATTACTTTCAATATCTATCCCATGTTTTCGTGCTGCAAAAGCCGACAGGATATTGTTGATATTGAGGTTTAAGCTATACCATTCGTTGAAGAATTTATTTTTTGTCTGACACAGCTGCTCGTAATAGAGTGTTGTGAGTCGGTTTTCCCACGAATAAGAAGTATTATTGTTATGCTTCGATTCGTCGAGATATTCGTGCAAAAAAGTAATCATATAACGAGGTATCCTCTTATCTGTTATAGGCTCATCTTCCTTAACCTTACGAATGATATCGTCAAAATCATCTGTCGTAAGTAAAGCAGGTCCTTGAAGCTTAGCTTCCTTGTCCTGCAAATAAGTCAGAAGATTTCTGTTGTCGATGCTCAATAAGTATAATCTGATCAGGTTAAGATCATCCGGATGTAAATCCTCTTTGATCTCATTGTAAAATTGATCAATCGTATAACTAAGCTTCGTGTCGTCAATCGTAATATCCGGAAGTCCTGCGACTAAACAATAATAATTACGCATACTCCAATATTTATAAATTTTTTAAAAGCTATTCTTTAAAACAGAAGCTTAGCTAATTGAGGACGTAAGAATTCTTTGAAGAAAATTTCAAATTCTTCTTCGCCGAATGTGATTTTATAAGCACCATTTTCAGGGGAAATAGAGAAAGCTGCTGGTTTGCCATTAATCTTTTCAATTTTGATTCCCTTGTTTAGAAGATTTGTTGTGTTTGCTTCGAAATACTTAGTCAGATCTTCAGCTTGTGAAGTAGAAATAGTGATTGACTCCCGTTTAGCCCATTCGGTAGCAATCGTCAACATCAGTTTTTGAAGAAAATCTTTATCTGCAACTACATTTGATACGGCATCTTTCGAAACCTTATCTGTGATTACCGATGTAATTTCGTTTTTAAGAGCCTCTAAAGCCTGATTTGCATATAGTTTGATTTCAGATTGCGTATTTTTAGTTAGCTCATCTGCACTCTTCTTAGCACTGTTTATAATGTTCTGTGCTTCTTCATTTGCTTTCGAAATAATATCAGCCTCTTGTTGTTTAGCTGCTGCGATTATTTTTTCCGCTTCAATATTTCCTTTCTCAACACCTTCTTGGTAAAGTTTATCTGTAAGAGATTGAATTTTTGTATCCATACAAAGTGGTTTTAGATTCTTAATGCAGGCAAATATATAAATTAATTTGAGTACCAAAATAGTTAATTGCTTAAAAATAGATAATAAATAGACTTTAGCATAAATGTTAATATTTTATTAATATTTTTTTACTCCTATCTGATTGTTTATCAGTGTGCTATTTGTCTATGTCTTGTTTAGTGAGGTTACATGGAGTCTATTTATTAGGAAGAGTAGATATGAACTATCAATTTGTTAGTATCTAAATTGTATTTCTTAACAAATTGTCTGATGGAAAAAGAACCATGCGGGGATTTTAAGGTGTAAAATTCCTACATGGTTTATGTGAATATATGTTTATTTATAGCGATTACTTACTTATAAATATTTTTATATTTCAAAAAAAAGAGTTTTTAGCAAAATAGCGGTATAATATTTAATAGGATATTAATCATTTAAAGCAGCTAGCAACGCCTCCAGACTCTCATATACCTCAGCTATACCGTCCTTATCTGTAGTCCAGATCCGTTGTCTCTCGTTTATGATAATCGTAAGAGTAGCTTCATTCGTTATTTCATAACCCAGTCTTACCAAAGCTCTTTTGGTCCAATAAGTATGGTAGCCCTCGCCCTGACTGAGTATGTTCACTCGTTTCGTCGGACAATGATTCATCTCAAAACTGCCCGTAAAAGGATTGAACTGCACAGACGCAGTTTCAAAAACAAGCTGGAGTTTCCCGTTCAGAATCATCTCTTCAGGGATACCTGTATATACACCGTTTGCAGCATCCATCAGAATAACGCGGTGTGCTATCTGTAAAGCCAGTTCCAGTTCATGAGTCGATATGATGATAGTCTTGCCCGTTTCCTTGCATAAATTGTGCAGAAGAAGCATTATCTCCACACGGTTCGGAAGATCAAGGTGAGCGGTCGGTTCGTCTAAGAAGATAACCGGAGTGTCCTGTACCAGCGCCTTAGCTATCATTACGCGTTGTTTCTCGCCATCCGACAGACTAAAGTACGACCGGTCTGCAAAGTCCGATAGATTAACCGAGGTCAATGCCTTACCGATCATTTCCCGATCCCTGTCTGCAAGAGTACCTAAAAAGCCCGTATAAGGATTACGGCCCAAAGCAACCATTTCGAAAACCGTAAAGTCTGAATAATTGATCTGATCAGTCAGAACCAGGGAAATCAGCTTCGATTGCTCCCGGGTACTTATGTCTCTGGTATTTAAATTATGGATGAAAATCTCGCCGTCTAAAGAGGGTAGGAGTCCCGAAAGTGTTTTCAGAAGAGTTGATTTGCCACAACCGTTCGGGCCAAGCAGGCAGATTAATTCACCCTCAGATATAGAGAAAGAAAGACCGTGCTTTACGATCTTTCTTTCCTGATTATTTTTATATCCGATATGTAGGTTCTTAACTTGAATCATAGATTACAAAACGAAGTTATAAATCCAGTAATCCTTCAGGGATATTCATAACTATTTTTTTTGCTTGTGCATCCAGAGATACCACATAGTCATCTACAGCAGGGATAAGAATCTCTTCTCCTGCCGGAGTTTCAACAACGAATAAGATGTTCATCGTCGAATCGTCCACTTCTACGATCTCACCGATCTCACCGGCCTTCTCGTCACAAAGTGTAAATCCTACAAGCATTTTATCACCCGCATGTACCTCTTCATCCTCGTGAATATAAGATAGCGGATAGAAAACCTCTTTATTCGTAAATACGCGTGCATCTGTATCCGACTCAATTTTCTCCAGCTTCACAAGCGCACCGTTCTCCGAACGGAAACGATACTCGTCGATAAAAAAAGGAACCAGTATACCGTCCATTTCACAAATGAAATATGGAGAATCACATCTGTCAAAAATATCACTTGTGAAAGTAAAAGACAACTCGCCATGAATACCGTGAGGCTTATTGAATTGCCCGATTTTTACTACATCTTCTTTTTTTATCATCTTAAATTCGTGTTATGCGAGCACCAATAGCATTCAATCGTTTCTCAATTTCCTGATAACCACGATCTATTTGCTCAATATTATTTATTCTGCTTACACCGTCAGCCGAAAGCGCAGCGATTAGTAAAGCGATCCCGGCACGTATATCCGGCGAACTCATCGTTGATGATCTCAACGGATAGCTCTTGCCATTCCCGATAATTGTCGCACGGTGCGGGTCACAAAGAATGATTTGTGCTCCCATGTCAATCAGATTATCCACAAAGAACAAACGGCTTTCGAACATCTTCTGATGGATAAGCACGCTGCCTTTTGCCTGCGTTGCTACAACCAGGAACACACTCAGTAAATCTGGTGTCAGTCCCGGCCACGGAGCATCCGCAATCGTCATAATCGAACCGTCGATGAATGTATCGATCGTATAGCCCTTATGTTCCGGTATATGAATATCGTCACCACGTTGTTCTACCGTAATACCCAGACGGCGAAAAGCTTCAGGGATAATACCCAGATCATCGTAAGACGTATCTTTAATCGTAATTTCGGATCCCGTCATCGCTGCCATCCCGATAAAGCTTCCCACTTCAATCATATCCGGCAAAATCCGATGCGTACATCCGTTTAGTTTCTCTACACCATGAATGTGCAGCAGGTTCGAACCGATACCTTCGATGCGTGCACCCATGCTGTTAAGCATTTTGCACAATTGTTGTACATAAGGCTCACAAGCCGCATTATATATAGTAGTTGTACCTTTAGCCAGCACAGCAGCCATGATAATATTAGCCGTACCCGTAACCGAAGCCTCGTCCAGAAGCATATAAGTACCCTTCAGCTCCTTAGCTTCAATCTCGTACAGATGCTCTTCGGCAGAATACGTAAACTCGGCACCGAGCTTCTGAATACCGACAAAGTGAGTATCCAGTCTGCGGCGACCGATCTTGTCACCACCCGGTTTCGGGATAACCGCCTTACCGTAGCGGGCAACCAAAGGTCCCACAATCATAACCGAACCTCTCAGCGAAGCACTCTTTTTGTAAAAAGCCTCACTGTGTAGATAATCGATATTTACATTTTCAGCCTTAAAGCTGTATGAGCCGATACCCAAATGATTCACCACAACCCCCATGTCGCGTAATAACTGAATCAGATTATTTACGTCAAGAATGTCGGGGATATTATTGATAATAACCTCGTCAGCTGTAAGCAGAGTAGCACAAATGACTTGCAAAGCTTCATTTTTGGCACCTTGCGGTGTAATTTCGCCATGCATTTTATGACCACCCTCAATAATAAAACTGCTCATAATAAGTAAGAATTAGCGTGAATGTTTACGTTGATTGTTTGATGCATTTTTCGGTTTCTTCTGCATCAGGTCTTTCGATCCGCTTAGACGTATATCCCCAAAATCAACTAAAACCTCTCCACGTGATAACTCTCTAAGGTCATCGATAATTTTCTTGTCATCTACCGTATCCTTGTTCCATGTAAGGAAAGACTTTTTCATCTGATTACCGATCATGCTGATCAGTGTATCACGCTCGCTCTGGTCGTCCATTTCCGAACATTTCTCAATCAGATTCTCAACATACCTTCCGTAATGTTTGTAAGTCACCCGACGCGTTTTATAATCAACTTTATCCGGGCGGGTGTACAGATTTTCTTTCTTTACGATCTCATACGGATATTCGATATCCAGTCTGAAATCGGCCATAATAGCTAAGTGGTCCCAAAGCTTATGACGAAAATCCTCAACATTGCGCAAGTGCGGAAACATGTTACCCATAATCTCGACAATTGTATATGCACAACGGGTTCTCAGTGCCCGGTCCTCAATCGTCAAAGCATGATCCACCATATTCTGAATATTACGACCGTATTCAGGCAAGACCAAATGTTTCTGTTGAGTATTATATTCCATGTTATTCATTATTTGCCACTGTTTTGTTGTAAATCTCCAAGAACTTTGTTTTTAGCAGTTGTAGCCACAAACTCTTTAAGATAAAATGGTTCGAAATAGGCGATATCTTCAAATTCCTGTTTGCGGAATTTCTCCTCTGCAGGCTTCATCATGTATTTAGCCAGCGGATGAATCCCGTCCAGGAATAAAGCATTCGCGTTTTGGATTGTTTCCTTACACTTCTCTGCTCCGTTACCGAAGAACAATATTTTATGATTAACAAAATCATCCGCATACGAGTTCTCTTCGATAATGTCTGCCGAGATAGGTTTGTAAGCCTCAAGATTAAGCTTATACATAGCCGCATAAACCTCCATACGTCTTGCATCGATCATCGGACACAACAAATCAGCCTTGCCCGTCATCTCCTTCTGCAAAACCGCCTCACACAATACGATTGGTGTAGGAATGGATATCAGCGGAATGTTTTTGCCATAACAAAAACCTTTAGCCGTCGATACACCGATGCGCAGACCCGTATACGAACCCGGACCGCAACTTACGGCTACGGCATCAATATCTAAATTATTCTCTTCAGCATGTCTTACAGCCGATTCTAAGAATAAACCCAAATGCGTAGCATGTGAAAAACCATCATGATTTTCCTTGTTGAAAATTACATCTCCTTTGTGAGATAGTGCTACAGAACAAATATCCGTAGATGTTTCAATATGTATAATAGTAGGCATAACCTTAAAAATTATTTCATTATAGTGCAAATATACAGAATTAAATGGCATCTTTGTAGTAAGGTTGATTTAAAAACTCTATTTTTGCAACTGATATTTCAAAAACTTCTGAAATGATACAATCAATGACCGGTTTTGGGAGAGCTGTAACAGAACTTCCGAATAAGAAAATCACAATCGAAATAAAATCTCTTAACAGTAAACAACTGGATCTTAATATGCGTATCCCGCAGTTGTACCGCGAGAAAGAAATATTCCTGCGCAACGAGATCCTTCGTAAACTTGAAAGAGGTAAAGTTGAATTTTCTATCTATATAGAACAAATTGCTAAAGAAAGTAGTGCTGTGATCAACGGTAATGTGTTGAATTCTTATTACAAGCAATTAAAAGAAATTAGCCAGGCTGCCGGTATTCCAGAACCAGAGAATTGGTACGAAGTATTGATGCGTTTACCCGATACTTTAAAAACGGAAGTACAAGAACTTGACGAAAAAGAGTGGGAAGCAATCTACAAAACATTCTGTCAGGCTGTCGATAATCTGGTTGATTTTCGCACACAGGAAGGCGCTAAACTGTCAATCCTGTTCACCGAAAAAATAAACAATATCGCTGACCTGTTATCTCAGATCACTCCATTCGAACTGGAGCGTATCGAAAAAGTAAAACTACGTATTTCAGATGCACTCTCTAAACTGCAGGTCGAATACGACACCAACCGTTTCGAGCAGGAAATGATTTTCTATATCGAGAAACTTGATATTAACGAAGAGAAACATCGCCTGTCAAACCATCTGAACTACTTCCTCGAAACAATGAACGAGGGCACAGGACAAGGAAAAAAACTTGGTTTTATCGCTCAGGAAATCGGACGTGAAATCAATACACTTGGCTCTAAATCAAACCATGCCGAAATGCAGAAAATCGTAGTTCGCATGAAAGACGAATTAGAGCAAATAAAAGAACAGGTATTAAACGCAATGTAATTTTATGGTAAAAAATAAACTTGTTATTTTCTCGGCTCCTTCGGGATCCGGGAAATCTACAATAATTAATTATCTACTGGAACAAGGCATACCCGTTGCCTTTTCAATCTCAGCAACAAGTCGCGCACCTCGTGGTCAGGAACAACACGGTAAAGAATACTACTTCCTGACAGCCGAAGAATTCAGAACAAAAATCGCAGGAAGCGAATTCCTCGAATACGAAGAAGTATATACAGACTGCTTCTACGGAACCCTGAAAAGCGAAGTCGAACGAATTCATCAGGCAGGACTCAACGTAATCTTCGACGTTGATGTCGTTGGTGG
>JBOFIZ010000088.1:0-5337 GCA_051650425.1 Bacteroidales bacterium | reverse complement strand
GGTTTGCCGTTAACGGTAACACGTCCTTGTTCGATATATTTGTCAGCTTCGCGGCGGGAACATAATCCCGAATCGCTGATAACTTTGTTTAGTCTGATATTCATGAATTTATATGCTAAAGGTATATACCCTGATATTTTAATGTGCAAAAATAATTCCTTTTGTTGATACTCTCAAATCCGAAACTATAAGAATCTGAAAAACGAGGGATAAATAAGTCGATTATCCGAATTTTTGATGACAAATCAGTTACTGTTATCGGATCATAGAAGTTTTTATCTTTTTTAAAATGTAATATGTGTTTCTATAATGCGGAATGTTTCTAAATTTGTTGCATGATCGAAATGACTAATTGGTTTTCTCGTACCGAACTGTTGTTAGGCGAGGAGAAGTTAAATAAACTTCGTGATGCTCACGTATTGGTAGTGGGTGTCGGTGGGGTCGGCGCCTATGCAGCCGAAATGATTTGTCGTGCCGGTGTGGGGCGTATGACTATAGTTGATGGCGATACGGTAAATATTACCAATATCAATCGTCAGCTGGTAGCCTTACACTCGACGATAGGTGAATCTAAAGTAGATGTGCTGGCTAAGCGTTTGCTGGATATCAATCCGGATCTTAAACTGACTGCCAGACAGGAATTCCTGAAGGATGATTCCATCCCGGCATTATTGGATGCAGATCAATATACATTTATCGTAGATGCTATTGATACACTCAGTCCTAAATGCAATTTAATCGTAAATGCTCTGCGACGCAAAATTAAGATTGTCTCATCAATGGGCGCTGGAGCTAAGGTTGATCCTACAAAAATTAAGTTTGCCGATATTTCGGCTACATCTGAATGTGCTTTGGCTAAAGCTGTTCGTAAGCGTTTGCAGAAAATGGGTATCCGTCGCGGACTTCCGGTTGTGTTTACTACAGAGCAGGCAGATCGCAACGCTGTATTTGAATCTGACACAGAACAAAATAAAAAATCAACGGTAGGAACAATTTCTTACCTTCCTGCAATCTTCGGATGCTTTCTTGCATCTTACGTGATTCGTAAGATTACAGGAAAATAAATCATTAAAAGTATGAATAAGCACACAATTTTTAGTTTGGTCCTTAGTTGTGGACTGATCGGAGGAGCTTCTGTATATGCAAAGCCGAAAGAAGTGAAAAACGTGATTGTTATGATTCCTGATGGTACCAGCACAAGTGTATTGTCGCTTTCAAGATGGTACAAGCAGGCACCTTTGGCTGTTGATAAATATCTTTCTGGTTTGGTAACGACGCATTGTTCGGATGCTCCTATTGGTGATTCAGCCCCTACGGGAGCTACTTATGCTACAGGAGTACTTGCTCGAACAGGAAATATTGCGATTTATCCGGAAGTGACAGAAAATGATTTAGTAAAAACAGATGCAAATCGGACTTATCAGCCGGCTTTTACCTTACTTGAAGCTGCCAAACTGAAAGGGAAAGCAACCGGACTTGTCTTTACTTGTCAGTTGCCACATGCTACACCTGCCGATTTTGCTGCACATGCCGTAAGTCGTAAAGATGATGATCGTCTGGCTAAACAAATGGTTTATAACGGTGTTGATGTTGTATTCGGAGGCGGATGGCAATATCTTGATCCTGCAGTTCGTGAGGATGGCGAGAATCTTTATGAGGTATTAAATGAAAAAGGTGTTCAGCGTATATCCAATAAAGCTCAACTGAATGCGTTAAATAAAGGAGCGAAAAAAGTTTGGGGTCTTTTTGCTCCGGATGCTTTGCCTTTCGAAGACGAACAAGTAGATTCAGTACCTTCTATAGCAACCATGACTGCTAAAGCAATCGATATTCTAAGTCAGGATAAAGAAGGATTCTTCCTTATGGTCGAAGGTAGTAAAGTCGATTGGGCTGCTCATGCTAACGATACTAAAGGGGTAATTACCGAATACCTGGCATTTGATGATGCGGTACAGGTAGCGATGGATTTTGCCGAAAAAAATCAGAATACGATTGTAGTTGTAATGCCTGACCATGGTAATGGAGGTATAAGTTTAGGAAACAGTAAATCGAACGGTAGTTATTCAAAAACACCTTACAAAGATATTTTTGATCCTTTCCGCAAAATTCGTGTGAGTCAGGCAATGGCTAAAGCTATAAACCAGACAATGAAATACGCAGACTACGTAGCTTTACTACAGGATGAGTATGGTGTGAATCTTAGAGGTGATGAAGGCTTATACGAACCGTTTCTTGCTGCTCAACAGGCATTGGCACTTCGTCAGGAAGCTGATTACGCTCAAAAAGCGTTAGCCTACGAGCGTAAAATTGAAAATGCTATGGGTAAGGTTTGCAACGTTCTGATCAAGACTGTGAATCGTGATAATTATATCGGATGGACAACCAGCGGGCATGAAGGAGAGGATGTATTCCTTGCTTCTTATTCACCTGTCGGACAGTTAAAAGGTGTTGTGAAAAACAATCAGGTAAATGAGTTTATCCAACGTACGTCTGAAATCAAAGACCTGACTAAAAAAACAGACACTTATTTCGTTCGTCACGATCAGTTATTCAACGGATATGATATACAGATTGCAGGATCGAATCCTCGTTATCCTGAATTGATTGTTACAAATCCGAAAAACGGAAAAACACTTCGCTTCGAAGCATATAAAGATTTCTATTATCTGAATGGTAAAAAAGAACCATTGAAAGCTAAAGGTGATGCAGCGACAACGATAGTAGGATATACAGAAGCTAAAAACCATCAGGCATTCTATTTACCAATCTATTTGAAAGAAATTATCAAATAAAGAAAAAACACGATACATGAATTTATTGAAAAAAGGAGCAATCCTACTCTTAGCACTTTTATCATCCGGAATGATTTGGGCTGCACAGCCTAAGGAGCAATTCCGGGGGGTTTGGGTACATACGATTTATCAAAATCAGTACGCAACGATGAATAAAGATCAGATGCAGCAATATTTTACCAATATGCTTGATATGTATAAGCAGATGGGTATTAATGCATTTATTTTTCAGGTTCGTCCGCAGGCAGATGCCTTTTATCTCTCGGATATCGAACCCGTAAGTCGTTTCTGGACTGGTGCGCAAGGTGTGATGCCGAAGGATAAATGGGATCCGATGGCTTTTCTTATCGAAGAATGTCATAAAAGAGGAATGGAGTTTCATGCCTGGATGAATCCTTATCGTGTAACAGCCAACGCTAACGAGCGTTTAGCTCCGGATCATCTGTATTACAAACATCCGAACTGGTTTTTGAAATATGGCAATCAGATTTATTTTGACGCAGGACTCCCTCAATGTCGCAAACATATTGTAAGCGTAGTCAAAGACATTGTTTCGCGCTATGATGTAGATGCGATTCACATGGACGACTACTTCTATCCCTATCCGATAGCAGGGCAGGAGTATCCCGATATGGATACATTCAAAGCCTTGGGTGCATCGCAGGGATTTGCTGCAAATCAGCGTGACGACTGGCGTCGTAATAATGTGAATATGCTGATCAAAGATATCAAGGAAACCATTCATACAACCAAACCATGGGTTCGTTTTGGTGTAAGTCCTTTTGGTATCTACCGCAATAAGAAGAATCACCCGCAAGGAAGCGAGACCAACGGTCTGGAAAACTATGGCGATCTCTATGCCGATGTACAGGTATGGTCTAAAAACGGGTGGACTGATTATATCGTTCCTCAGTTATACTGGGAGATCGGTCATAAGGCTGCTGATTATGAAACGTTAGTTAAGTGGTGGAATAACCAAAAAGGTCCTGAGCAACTTTATATCGGACAAAGTATTGTACGTACGATGAATAATGCCGACAAAACACGTCCGGGTGCAAATCAGTTAACACGTAAAATGGACTTGATGAACCGCAATACGGATATCTCGGGTGTAGTTTGGTGGAATGGTTATGATTTACTTCAGAATTACGGAGGCATTTCCGATAGTCTGGCAATGAATCATCATAGCAACATTGCATTAGCTCCGGCTTACATCTCGATGTTTAATAAACATCCGAAAGGGGTATCAGCTCTTAAAGCCGAATGGAAACCGGGAGGTTACTTCCTGACATGGAAAGCGCCAAAAGATAAAAACCCCGGCAATCAGGCAGCTAAATATGCAATCTATGCATTTGGTGAAGGTGAGAAAATCAATCTGAACGATGCCTCAAAAATTGTAGACGTTACAGGTGAAACTCAATATGCTTTGCCTTATGAAAAAGGAGATCAGAAGTTCACTTATGTAGTGACAACGATCAATCGCTACAATTTCGAAAGCAAGAAAGGAAAGAAAAAAGCAATTAAGCTATAACGAAAAAAAAGAGTTATCCGGCTATTTCAGAATAGTCATACGGATAACTCTTTTTTCTTTATTCAATCCGGTGAGTTCAGTTTTATATGAATTTCTATCTCAGGGTCCCGCTATACATAGCGGCTTCAGTTTCTCTTCTTTTGCGTAATGCCTCAATGAGTTGACTTTCACAATATACCCAACGTTTAAATTCTCCCGGTATATCCTTTGAATCCGGATTCCGGTTTACGAGTTTAAGTAGCATCGACTTGCTTAAAGCGTCACATCCGGTGCTGTAGCCGAAAGATACCAATGCATCCAGTTGATATTGGCGTAAGGGAACAGTAACCTTGTTTCTTAGCATTTTTAATACCTGATTACAATCAAGGATTAACCACTCTTCTGCTTTTTCTTTTGTTATTTTCACTCCTTTTCTGATACCTTTCCCAATATGTCCATAGCCGATTTTCCATACTCCCGAAGGCGACTTATACGCATCCGGACTGAACCCTTCGAATCTCTTGATTTGCTCAAGACCCTCACTTGAAATATTCATGTGTAATTTAATGTATTAGAATATTATGTATAATGTTTTATTCACCTACTCCCGGCTCTGTACTCTCGTCATCGTGAATACAATTAGACGCTGTTCGTTCCAGAGACGCTCGGTTGACCCGTGCAATCAGTTCGACTTCCGGCTTAAAGCGGACATTGAATTTTCGAATCATATTCGAATGAAACTCCTCCTGAGTAGGAGCTCCTGCTCCGCTTACTGTCACACGAAAAATTCCTAATCCGTCCACTTTGACAGAATATCCCTCAACTAAAAGTTGTTGCAATTGCTCACCAAGTGATGTTAAAACAAGCATAATATCGCCCTTACTTGCCGTGCTTGATCCGGCAATTCGTGTCGCCAGACCGGCAATATCCATTGCTCCGCGTTTCACGGCACTTGCATAATACTTTTTAGGAGCTGTACGGTCCTGCGGATTACTTCTCTCTACTAAACAATACTTAATAGCCATAATTTCGATT
>JBOFIZ010000087.1:0-1271 GCA_051650425.1 Bacteroidales bacterium | reverse complement strand
CGCGAAAATGCATGCAATATAACGCCGGTTGTTCTTCCCGGACAATAAAGGTCCGCATACCCTTCCTGCCGGTAAATGCCGCCTTCACTTGAAACAACCAGTAAATGCGTTTCTTTAGGAAGTTCCCGGCGTAATTGCTGCCCGATCGCGGAAAAGTCACTGTCTGCCGGGGCAAACCCCAGCACAAAGGCGGCTCCGTCCGCAAGAACAGCAAATTCTTCTATTATTGCTTTTAACTTTTCTGCCTTTTCTGATTTTTCAGATATATCCCAATAGGCCGCATAGCTATCTTTAGGAAAACTGCGCTCCTTATTTTTTTTGCTCTCTCGAAATATATTCGCGCTCATAATGAAAGCCTCTTATCTTAGACGATGCTATCACGCTTCCGCCTTTAATTAACTATTGCTACTAATTTTACTATAATTTAGGCAAAAAGTCATCCTCTACAAACAACTTAGTACATCTTATTTATGTCAACAATTTTATTCTGGTTTCTTTGCTCGCCTTCTAATAGATAATAACAAAGCAGATCCGCCATAAAAACGTAACGGATCTGCTTTTTCACTTAGGCTATTTTACTTTTTCTTGCATTAATAACAACTTTGAGCTTGCTTATCCCGTATTTTATATTAACTTACTCTTTTCGTTTAAGATTTTTCCAAAAACAACGATACAATTCTATAGGCTTTACAAGGATGAAAATTGAGACAAGGATGATTCTTAAATGAAAATGCGAGCAACGCCACAGGAATTGGCGATTATTAAGCATGCACTCCGTCAGGAGACCGTACCTCGCGTGCAGAAACGACTGCGTGCCCTCTATCTGTTTCTTTCTGGAAAAACATGCCAGGAAACCGCGCAAGTAATCGGAATGACGGCTGCTACAGTATCCAATATAAATCGAACTTACAAGCAATCGGGTCTTGAGGGACTTCCCGGAAAATCAATTCCCGGTCGCCCCTCAAGACTTTCGCCCGCCCAGCAGGAACAGCTAAAGCACATTGTTTTAGAAAAGTTGCCGGCCGAAGTTGGTTTATGCGAAAAAAACAACTGGACTGCTGAACTAATTGGCACATACATCTTCCGCGAGTTTGGTTATCGTTATTCGATTCGTGGTATTACCCGCCTGCTGGAACACATGGGAATTGTATATATCCGGCCGCATTACATGCTGGCCGAGTCCAGAGATTCTTCATCAGCTGGGCAACCCCCCCGCTAACACGCCTCTTATTGCAGGAATATAACGGAACAGTTTTTCAGAAAATCATATT
>JBOFIZ010000086.1:0-2226 GCA_051650425.1 Bacteroidales bacterium | reverse complement strand
CTCACAGCCGTATCCACGAAGATGCTAACAAAACTGAGAAAAACGAAGAGAAAAAAGCTGCTCGTAAAGCTGCTCCTAAAAAAGAATCTACTGTAGCTCAACCAGCTATGGAGAAAACAACTTTAGGTGACATCGAAGAACTTGCTGCTTTGAAAGATAAATTGGCTGGTAAATAATTTACCTCTTCAATAAATCACAATGAAGGCTATCCCATTTGGGATAGCCTTTTTTTATTTGTATGAATGCTTTCAGTCTGCAGAGCATCTGTTTTATATAAGATGTCTGCAATTATTGGGATCTGAATAATCATTATGTTAAAGATATGTCATATTCTATGTCAAATAGAAAGTTTGTTCATGTTATGGATTTGAGATAAAAACACGCTGAATCCTATACGTAACAGGAGTGATTTATGATATTATTACCCGGATTATCGTAGAGATACCGCTTGCTCAGAAAAGATATAGCGTTTTTTGAAAATTATACGGTATATCTTCAAAATTTCGCCCTTTGTTTTTTTATTTTCCTCCTTTGTATTTTTGTTTAGATACGTATGAAAATCATTTTAGATAGGTATTATAATCTGAAAAAGGATCTTCGAAATTTGATTATGTTATTATACTCTGTATATCAGTGTGTTATATAATGTAGGCTCCTGTCCGTATTTAAGCGATACTGGAGTAAGTTTCAGAATAAAGCAATCTGAGTCATTAGGAAAATACAAATAGATAGTAAGGAGTAGTTATTGTTGGAAAAATGATATTTTTGAATTTCGGAAAATTAATCGATATGGAGTATACACGTATTCTTTCATAATGATAATTGAGCATATCAATAAAACTTTTGGTAGTCTGTAATAGTTCTTACTATACTGAAATAGTCAGCACAAGTTAAATACAAAATATAAAATATATGAGTAAAATTGCGGATGAATATTTAAAGATTTATGAATCTTTTGATTACAAGTATTTTGATCAGAAGCTTATTGATAAACATATAAACTTGGTAGCTTCATTTGCAGAAGAAACACAAAGTATCATTGCCATATATGATAATGTCTCAAATGTTTCGGTATATTCCTCTTCCTATTATCAACATTATTTTTATAATGATTGGGAATGTGTTCATCCCGATGATTTAGATGATGTGATCAGATCCTCCGTAATAGCATTACGATATTTTTTTAAGAGTCCACGGCAAATTGTAGATCATCGATTGATCCGAAGATATCGGGTGAAGATATTTGAAGATTACAAAGTAATAATAGAAAATGTTCGTCCTCTGGCAATTGATCCGGATGGTCATGTATGGTTATCATTAGTTAGTATCGATATAGCACCGAATCAGCAGGTTTCCAACAAAGTAGAGTTCTCTATTTTTAATTATAAAACAGGCGATATAATCAAACCGGTAGATAATTATTTTGATGGTGAGCCTATTTTGTCTAGGAGAGAGACCGAAATATTAAGATTAATAGCTGAAGGTTTGTTGAGTAAGGAAATTTCTGAAAAGCTTTCGATAAGTGTAAATACAGTAAGCAAACATCGGCAAAGGATACTTGAAAAACTAAATGTAAATTCATCAATTGAAGCCATTAAATATGCAAATGCAATGGGTGTATTGGTATAAAATACTCATAAATGAGTATTTCCCAGGTTATATTTATGGAATACTTTTGTATCTGATTAGAATTAGATATAAATGACTAAACAAAATTTGAGACGATGAATAGAGTAATTGTATTATTAATGAGCTTTGCTTACATGCTGGTGAGTTGCAGTGCAAATGAGACGTCTGATGATGATATTGATTATGGGATGGAGCATCATGACGTTGTCATTGTTGGTGCCGGAATATCCGGATTAACCTGTGGCTATTATTTGGGGAAAAGAGATTTTCTGATTTTAGAAAAAAATGAAAGAGTAGGGGGTAGAGCTATATCAGGTATTCATAATAATTTCTCTTATGCAAAAGGTGCTGAATATCTGGGCAGACCGGAGTCTCATTTAGCTAAAATGATCAAAGGATTACATTTGACACCCAAAGAAATACCCTCACCGATGGATGCTTATTTTGATGGTAAAACTTTCTATTATGGATCGGAAGGTTTAGACAGATATATGATAAGCGGTAGCAGTGTAAGTGAATATAAAAGATTTATCTCTCTGTTATTAAAGGAATATAATCAATATGATGAGATCCCTGATTTAGTTTATAATTCATGGG